>NZ_VEKZ01000090.1:0-8442 GCF_007681465.1 Siminovitchia fortis | reverse complement strand
AATGAATCCCTTTTATTTTGCACACAAGATCCAAGAATAAATGGGAAAGGATAGCTGGATTGATTTCATTGTTCTTCCTTGATAACTGCGATGGACTAATCGATTCAAACCCCAATATTTTCTGAAGCTCATCATCTATTAGTGCATCGCTCATTTCTTCTAGGCTATCGAATTTTTGCAGCTGCGCAAGTAAAAGTAGCTTTATATATGCTTCCGTTGTAAGTTTTTTTGTGTAGGAATCTTGCTTATTCTTTTCAACTTGCTCCATTAGTTTTTTCGTATTTATAGGTGAAACCCATTTACCAAATGATGATTTTCGTGTATTCTTGTCCATATCGGTTATCCTTTACTATTGGATTTGGACAGGAACCACCTGTACTTCCATTGTAAAGGATTTTTTGTTGTATGAACAATTTACTTTTGAACATTCCCAGTATTTTGAACCATATGAATTAATTAATGCAACGCTAGTGTTGTCGGATATATTTATTTTTGACAAAAAAGGAATTTTTTATCGTACAAAGATTGCTAGATACATAGTTGGAGCGATTTTACAGGGGGAAAAATAAAATTGAAAAAAAGATTACTAGTATCCGTGCTTGGTACAAGTCTGTTATTTGCGTCTTTTCCGAACAGTGCAGCATTTGCCAATGAGAATTTGGATCAAGAGATTTCGGCGAAAAAGCAGGAGATTTCTTCTTTGCAGGCAAAAGAACGGGAAATCAATGATGTTTTGGGAAAATTAAATAACAAAGTAAATGAAACGAATAACAAAATAGCTGGGGCCGAAAAAAATATTTCCAAAACGAAAGAAGAAGTGAAGCAGCTGGAAAAGAATATTGCCGAAGTAAAAGAGCGTCTTGAGAAGCGCTTTGAGGTATTGCAAAAACGGGCCCGCGCCGTCCAACAAAACGAAGGCTCGACCAACTACCTTGATGTAGTGCTTGAGGCCGAAAGCTTCGGTGATTTGGTTGACCGGACGATGGCATTGACCAAGATTATTAACGCTGATAAAAAGATCCTCGAAGAGCAGAAGAAAGACCAACAAACATTGGAAGCTTCTGAGGCGGAATTAAAAAAGAAATTGGAAGAGATCCAGAGCGAACTGGCTGAGATAAAAGAACTTAAAGAACAGCTTACATATCAGGTAAACGATAAAAACAGCATGCTTGCCGCTATGAAAGAACAGCAAAGTGAAGCCAGCAAAGAATTGGTGGATCTTGAGAACCAAAAAGCTGCCATAATTGCAGCAGAAGCAAAGAAAGCGGAAGAAGAAAAAGCTGCTGTTGCAGCGGCGGAAGAAACGCAAGAATCGGGAGCAACTGGTGAAGCAGGTAACGCAGGGCCGGCAGAAAAAGCTGGTGCACCGGCAACTGCAGCCGGACATAAAGCAAAACCAAAATCTGTTGCATCATCCAGCAGCGGAACAGTCCAAAAAAGCCAGCCATCAGCGCCTACAGTGAAAAAAGGATCATCCGCTATTGAAACTGCCATCAGCACGGGCTCTTCCATTGTCGGCCGTTCTCCGTATAAATGGGGAGGAGGCAGATCTGCCGCCGATATCCAAAACAGGCGATTTGACTGCTCTTCGTTTGTCCATTGGGCCTATGCGTCGGCTGGTGTGAATCTTGGCTGGACAACAAGCCAGCTTGTCAATCAGGGAAGAGCTGTCAGCGCTTCTGAAATGAAGCGAGGCGACCTTGTCTTCTTTGATACCTACAAGACAAACGGCCATGTCGGCATTTATCTTGGCAATGGAACTTTCTTGAACGACAACAGCTCTCATGGCGTGTCTATTGACTCCATGAACAATTCGTATTGGAAAGCTGCCTTTAAAGGCGTTGTCAGACGTGTAGTTGAATAAAGATGATCAAAAGCAGGGGGAATCATTCCTCCTGCTTTTCGTCTTAATCCGGCATTAACTGGCTAAAGGAGAGGGGAGGGGCACAATAGCATGAACATTTATAAGACAAAAAAGCTGCTGGAAATAAATAAGATGTTGACCCAGTCTTTAAAGTTAGAGGAAATTTTGCATCATGTCATTGTTGCGGCGAGAGCATTGATCGATGTGTCTGATGTCCTTATTATTTATTTGTATGATAAAGAGGCAAACAAGTTGAAATTTGCGAAAGGAGAGGGGGTTGACAAAGAACAATTAAAAAAGGTCGCGTTTTCTCCTGGTGAGTCGATTACGGGTAAAATTTTTACCGAAAAAAAGTCAAAATTATTCACTTCCGAGCAAGAAATAGATGAATATATGGAGAATATGACGGATGAAAATTACCGTCATTATTATGAAGGGGTAAGAAGAAGGAAAATCAGGAGCATGTTTTGTGTACCGATTATCAATAAAGGCCGTTGTTTAGGTGTAGTGGCCGTCAACAATTACAATCAAAATGGTGTTTTTACGGAAGAGGATATGCAGGTCATTAAGGTGGTGGCCGATCAGAGCGCCATCGCCATAGATAACGCAAATGTATATAAAAATTTAAAAGAGAAGAATACATTGCTGAAGCGCTCCATCGCCATACACAACCAATTTTATCAGTTGATTATAGAGGGACGGGGAATCAAGAATATTATCTCTTTGTTGGAAAGAATGATTTCATCCCCCGTGGTATTTTATACACACGTAAATGAAAGGGACGAGGCCAATGCTTTTCCGATCAGAAGGGGAGACGATATACTAGGTGTATTAATGTTGGGCAGGCCGTTTCCATCTTTTTCAGAAATGGATCAAATTGCCATTGAACAAGCAAGTCTTTCAATTGCTTTAGAGCTTATTAAAGATAATGCTATTTATGAAAAAGAAATACATTTCCGCGAGCAGGTTTTTAATCAATTATTGGAAGGGAAATCAGGCAGCGACCTGCAGCACGCATTGCGATATGTCAAGTGGGATGAGGATTGGATTGTTCAATGCATGATTTTGGAGGGAAGAGACCATCCGCTATGGGAAGCGGAACGGTTGATTGACAAAGAGAGGTTTGTCAAATCGATTGAACGGATTTCATCTTCTGTCGGTCTCCACAGTTTAATTTTTACTCGCGCGTTTCAATTAATTATGATTATTCCCAAGTTCAAGCAGAAAAACATAAAAGAGTTGATCAATGGCATCCAAACGCTGTGGAAAAACGAGAAAGATATATATTACGGCGTCGGCAGAGAAACGACAATTCATGATTTATCCATATCCTATAAAGAAGCGCTCCGTTCCATCGGCTACGCCAAACTGCATAATGTTCAAATAGTCGAATACGCAAAATTGGGAATAGAGCGCCTCTTATATGAAGTAGATAAAGATATATTGGATATGTTCATGAATGATCAATTGCAGCAACTTTATAATCTTGATGAAAGTTTCATTGATACATTGCGAATTTTCATTGAATTGAACAAGAACCATAAGAAAACGGCTGAAATGTTGCATATTCATTCCAACACTCTTTACTATCGTTTGAAAAAAATAGAAGAAGTATTGCAAATTGAATTTAACAATGAAAAAGACTGGATCGATTTAGTGATTGCCTTTCGATTGTATGTGGCAAGCAACAAAAAAGATGAATGATTTTTGTTGCTTGCCACATTTATTTTGTGAATTTTAAGATTTATGATGTTATAGAAAACAACTATAAGGAGGAGACCCTGTGGGCAATATTTATTTTAATTATATAAACGGCAAATGGGTGCCGTCCTGTACAAATGAGACGTATGCAAGCATCAATCCGGCCAATACAGAGGAAGTATTGGGATATTTCCAGCAATCCAATGAAGAGGATGTGGAGTCAGCGATTACCTCTGCTGAAAACGCATTCAAAGAATGGGCAAATACCGCTGCCCCAACAAGAGGAGATGTGCTATTTAAATTAATTCAGTTACTGGAAGAAAAAAGAGAAGAGCTGGCCATTCTCATTACGAAAGAAGTTGGAAAGTCTCTCCGGGAAGCCAGGGGTGAAGTGCAAAAAACAATCGAAGCGATGAAACAGTTCAGTGGTGAAGCGACAAGGCTGACAGGTGAAACAATTCCTTCGCACAACAGTGATATTTTTGCCTATACGGTCCGTGAGCCGCTTGGCGTCGTGGGTGTGATTGCTCCATACAATTTCCCGCTTGGTATAGGAATTTGGAAAATCGCTCCGGCGATCATCGCGGGAAATACTGTCGTTTTCAAGCCGGCAAGCAATACGTCGCTTATCAGTGTGAAAATTATCGAATTGTTCGAAGAGGCAGGCGTCCCGGCAGGTGTCATTAACATGGTGACCGGTCCGGGCGGTGTGATTGGCAATGCAATCGGGAACCATCCAAAAATTAAAGCTGTGTCGTTTACCGGTTCTACAGATGTAGGTCTGGCATTAGGGAGAGCGGTCAGTACAAGAGGAGCTAAAATGCAGGCGGAAATGGGCGGCAAAAACCCTTCCATTATTTTGGAAGATGCCAACATTGATGAAACAGTTGAAAATCTTGTCATCAGCGGCTTTTTGGATAATGGGCAGCGCTGTACAGGAACGAGCCGTGTCATCGTCCTTAAATCAATCGCAAAGGAATTAACGGAAAAATTAGTAGCCAGGGCAAAAAAATTGGTGATCGGCGACGGATTTGGGGAAAACGTTGATAATGGCCCTGTCGTAGATGAAGGACAATTAAATACCTATTTACATTACGTAAATTCTGCCATTGAGGAGGGGGCTGTCCTTGAATATGGCGGTAAGAGATTAACAGAAAATGGATTGGACAAGGGGTATTTTGTCGCCCCTACCATATTCAGCAATGTCACAAAGGATATGACTATATTCCGGGAAGAAATTTTTGGGCCTGTGATAGGCATCACTACGGTGGATTCGTACGAAGAAGCGTTGGAATTGGCGAATGAAAGCGATTTTGGGCTTTCGTCCACAATCTATACAAATGATCTGAATAAGGCGTTTCATTTTGTTCGAAATATCGAATCAGGTGTCACACATGTAAATATTCCTTCCAATTATTTTGAAAACCAATATCCATTCGGTGGAAAGAAGGCTTCAAGCATTGGCCCGCGGGAACAAGGTTCGACCGCATTGGATTTTTGGACAGATTACAAAACGGTCTATATCAAACCGTAATTTTTTATAAAAAGAGGGGGAGAGCTGCGCATGAGATACGCAGCTCTGTTCCCAGCTACATTAAAAATGCCTGAGCTAGAAAGGGAGATCTTTGTGAGAAGCATCGGAGTGGCCGGCTGTGGTTTGATGGGATCAGGGATTGCCAAAAATTTGTTGAAAAACGATTATAGCGTGTCTGTATACGATATTAACGAAGCGGCCGTGCAAAAATTAGTCAGTATGGGTGCAAAGGCAAAAAGAGATATCAGAGCAATGGCAAAAGAAGTGGATGTCCTGCTCTTGTCCTTACCCTCGCCGGAGTTAATAGAAAAGCTAATGACGGATCCGGAGGAAGGGGCGTTTGGCGCTTTAAAAAAGGGAGCTTTCATTTTAGATATGAGTACCAATGACGTAGCTTTGACAAGAAGGTTGTCTAAAAAGGCACAAGAATATGGCTTGGAATATTTTGATTGCCCTTTGAGCGGAGGACCTGCCGGAGCAGATGAAGGTACACTAACCATCATGGTTGGCGGGTGTGAAGCAAAGTTTCCTTCCATTTTGCCTATTTTAAAAGCCGTCGGAACGAATATTGATTATGTGGGCCCCAGCGGATCCGGGCAAGTTGTAAAACTATGTAATAATATGATTGTTGGAGGCGTCATTTCATTAATAAGTGAAGCGTTTTTGACCGGGGAAAGAGCCGGGATTTCAAAACAAAAATTGGCTGTCATCATTCAAAAAGGTTCCGGACAAACAAAAGTGATGGAGGTGTTTGGGCCTAATATATTAAAGAATACTCCAGAAGAAGTGAAATTTTCTCTTTTTAATATGAAGAAGGATTTGAATCTATATCGAAATTTAGCGGAAAACGCGGGCATTCCAACAATGGCAAGTGAATCAGCCCGCCAGTTATACCAAATAGCGGAGTATTTACAAAAGGGACAGCAAGATGCTACCGCGGTATTTGATGTCATTGCCCAATTAGGAATAGAAGAGAAAACCCGTGTCTAGCGGATATTTTGTTCTTAAACAATATGTATACAAGGAGGGTTTGGGGTGAGAAAGAATATCAAGCTTCATTTGATCGTTTTGGCGTTTGTGGCGGCAGGTGAATGGATCGGTTCCAAGCAATTCAACATCGGCGTCGGAACGATTGCTTTATTTCCAATGTTATATGTGTTGATCTTGGGCGGGATTGTCAGCTGGCCGAAATTCAAATTATTGACGCAAAAGCAAATGAAAAACGCAGCAACGATTCTTGGGATTTCCTTCATGTTGTTTGTTGCCAAGCTCGGTACAATGTTAGGGCCATCTTTGCCTAAAATTTTCGAGGCAGGCCTGTCCCTGGCGTTTCAAGAAGTCGGACACGTCATCGGCACCATTATTATCGGATTGCCAATCGCACTGTTATTAGGTATGAAACGGGAATCTATCGGAGCGACGTTTTCCATCGACCGCGAACCGAATCTTGCCATTATTGCCGAGAAATATGGCGCAGACTCGCCGGAAGGAAGGGGAGCGCTCGGCGTCTATGTATGTGGTACAGTATTCGGAGCCGTCTACTTGGCATTGCTGGCCGGTTTCCTTGGAAGTCTCGGTTTCCTTCATCCCATCTCATTGGCAATGGGAGCGGGGGTTGGATCGGGCAGCATGATGGCAGCAGCGTCCGGTGCCCTTGCTGTTACATTTCCGAATGATGCTGCCGATATCGCATTATTCGCAGCTGCTGCAAATTTAATTACGACAATACTAGGGACTTATATATGTGTGTTCTTCTCCCTTCCAGTCACCGTCCGGTTGTATAACTGGTTGGAGCCAAAGCTTGGCCGCCATAAGCTCTCTATTGACAAGGGGGCGGCAAAATATGATTGAAAAAATAAAAATCCTGTCATTGATTGGCATCATCGCCATCATTGGGAACTGGGTAGGTTATAAGGTCAACCCGATTGAAGCACTGCCGGGAATGCTAATTATCGTCATCATCACAATCATCGGACTGGCGCTTACCAACTATCTGCCCATTAAAATTCCGGCAGTCGTCTGGATTTCATTTGTTGCGCTCATTACTACGACACCTATTTTTCCCGGCAACGGATGGATTGTCGAACAAACATCCAAGATCGACTTCATGGCCATCGCTACACCGATTCTTGCCTATGCAGGTTTATCACTAGGAAAAGACATAGACGCGTTCAAGAAATTGGGCTGGCGCATTGTGATCATATCGATTGTCGTCTATACAGGCACCTTTTTATTCGCCTCCCTATTTGCAGAAATTGTGTTCAAAATTCAAGGAAGATTTTAAAGACAATGAAAGCAGTCCTAAACAGCCTGAGTCCTATATTTATATGGAATCAGGCTGTTTTATATGGAAACGATTTTTCGAAAACACCGCTGTGATGACAGCGCAGTATAAAGATATTATCCCGGAGGATATCAGAAAAATTTTTGGCAAAAAAGAGCAGGCACGCTATAAAAAAACATGAAACCAACTGTGGGATACATCCGTAATTAGAAAAGAGGTGTCAATCATGCAAAGTTATAATCACCCAAAACTCGACATTCCAAAATCTGCTTTTGAAAAAATACTCGATTGGGTTGGTGCATTCGTCTTCGGCGGATGGGTCATTTATTTGCTGGTGACCTGGAACGATCTGCCTGCTAAAGTGCCTGGACACTATGACGGAGCCGGAAATATAACCCGCATGGGATCGAAATGGGAGCTGATCATACTGCCGGTGATTGCCGGCTTGCTGACCATATTTATGAGCTTTTTGGAAAAACATCCGGAGTGGCATAATTACCTGAATCTCAATGAAAACAATATTGAATTCCAGTATAAAAACTCAAGAATGATGCTGAATGTCCTCAAGAATATTATAGTCTTTCTATTTGCTGCTATCAGTTGGAATATGATTCAGGTCGGGCGCGGAAAAGCAGAATCGCTCGGAATCTGGTTTCTGCCCGTCTTTTTGGCGGCCGTTTTTATACCGATGATTTTCTTTATCGTTCGTTCAGTTCGTCATAAATGACAATGTGTTAATGAGCTAACATGATATAAAGTGGAAGAGTATGATGAAAATTCCCTCAGGAAATAGGCGGCGATATCATTTTAATTTAAAGAAGGATTCACAGGAAGAATGTCGAATTATAACATCAACAACTATTAGATATGACCAGTTATGGAAAGATGTCATTACCGAACTGTTTGATGAGTTTCTTCTGTTTTTCTCCCCAGAACTGTTTGAGCTTGTAGACTTCGCCATTCCGCCTCAATTCCTGGAACAGGAACTTCAAACCATTTTACGAACAACTGGCATTCATCCCGGTATTTCAATGCCGGGATGAATGCCAGCGGCATAGA
>NZ_VEKZ01000008.1:0-91650 GCF_007681465.1 Siminovitchia fortis | reverse complement strand
TTTCTATTGAAGTGGTTCAATTTTCAAGTGCGATTGTGGTTCATTTTTAGATTACCATATACAGATGAAATGACGATGAAGGATATTCTTCTGACAATGAATAAGGAAGATTTAAATGTCCCACAGGCAATTAAGAAGGAAATAGATCAAATTGAACCAGTCGTTCAAGCTGTCATTCGATCTTTTCAAGCGGGGGGGCGATTGTTTTATATAGGTGCAGGAACGAGCGGCCGGCTTGGAATTTTAGATGCGGTTGAATGTGTTCCGACATTTGGGGTTTCACCAGAAATGGTGCAAGGTTTTATTGCCGGTGGAATGGAAGCGCTAACATTGGCGATTGAAGGTGCGGAAGATAATGCGGATCTTGGGATTGAAGACTTGAAATCAGCTTCACTGACAGAAAAGGATACGGTTATTGGAATTTCGGCCAGCGGGAGAACGCCTTACGTCATCGGGGCATTGCGTTATGCAAGTGAAATAGGAGCAACGACTGCGGCGATTTCTTGCAACAAGAATGCCGAAATGAGCAAATATGCCCAACTGGCAATCGAAATTGAAACAGGCCCGGAAGTGTTAACGGGCTCAACCCGTCTGAAAGCGGGTACAGCGCAAAAACTAGTGCTAAATATGATTTCAACTGCTTCGATGATTGGAATCGGCAAGGTATACCAAAATTTGATGGTCGATGTTCAGGCGACAAATGTAAAACTGGCCGAGCGCTCAAAAAGAATCATTATGGAAGCTGCCCAAGTCGATTATGAGACTGCGGAAAGATATTACGAAAAAGCCGAACATCATGTAAAAACAGCGATCGTTATGATTTTGCTTCAATGTTCCTTGGAAGAGGCCAGAAAGAAGCTGCAATCAGCAGACGGATTTGTCCGTAAAGCGTTATAAATGACGGAATGGGGGATCAAAATG
This sequence comes from Siminovitchia fortis, assembly GCF_007681465.1. NCBI lineage: Bacteria > Bacillati > Bacillota > Bacilli > Caryophanales > Bacillaceae > Siminovitchia > Siminovitchia fortis. Next base: position 90,729 of record NZ_VEKZ01000008.1, on the reverse strand, counting down.
AAGAAAGAGCAGAGAATAGCAAATGACATTCTGGACAATGTAGGCGGAAAAGAAAATATTCAACGGCTTGCCCATTGTATGACGCGATTACGTTTATCTTTGAAGGACGACAGCAAAGCAAATATTGCTGCTTTAAAGAAAACAGATGGGGTGATGGGGGTCGTCCACGATGGTACGCTGCAAATTGTTGTCGGTCCCGGAATTGTTAACAAAATCGCTGCTGAAATAAGCAAGGAAACGGGGCTGGCGGTAGGAGAAGAAGCGCAGCCAGATGAAGGAGATTTAACTTTTAGCGAGAAAGCCGCCCTAGAACGGGAAAAGATAAAGCAGAAAAATAAAACGCCTTTTAAGCTTTTCCTTCGCAGAATCGGAAATATCTTCATTCCGCTCATTCCGGGGCTTGTTGCATCAGGAATCATTAATGGGTTGGCTAACTTTGCGAAAAATGCAGATTACGGAGTAGATTCCACATGGATGCAAATACTGCTTTTACTTGGAAGCGGAATATTTACGTATCTTGCTATTTTAGTAGGCTGGAATACAGCGAAAGAATTTGGAGGCACTCCTGTATTAGGAGCCATTGCCGGAGCAATTTTATTTAATCCGATGCTTGCGGAAATTACGATTTACGGTGAACCACTCGTCGTCGGACGCGGCGGTCTCTTTGGAGTAATCTTTGCAGCCTGGCTTATGACATTCGTTGAAAAAAGAGTTCGTACAGTAATGCCAAGCTCGGTCGATATTATTTTTACTCCTCTTATTACCTTATTGGCGGTAGGATTTTTCTCGCTTTATGCAGTTGTTCCTGTTGCCGGGGTATTATCAGATGGAATTACGTCAGGAATTAATTGGGTGCTCGATATTGGCGGGGTTGTTGCTGGTGCTTTGCTCGCAGGATTCTTCCTTCCGCTCGTTATGGTTGGGCTCCATCATGGATTGACACCGATTCATTTGGAGCTTATTGAAAAATTTGGCATGACTCCTTTATTTCCAATCCTTGCGATGGCAGGAGCCGGGCAAGTTGGTGCCGCGATTGCTATTTTTGTAAAAACGAAAAATCAACGCTTGCGCAACATTATTAAAGGGGGACTCCCGGTCGGACTTCTCGGAATTGGCGAGCCGCTCCTTTACGGGGTCACACTCCCGCTCGGTCGTCCATTCATTACCGCATGCCTTGGTGCTGCCTTTGGCGGAGCATTCCAGGCAGTCATGAAAACGGCAGCCCTGGGAATTGGTGTGTCTGGACTCTCATTGATACCGCTTATTGCAGATAACAAGTATTTCATTTATTTTTTTGGGCTGATCATTTCTTATTTATTCGGTTTTCTATTCACATACTTGTTTGGCTTTAAAGAAGAGATGGCGGATAATATTTAAAAGATGGGAAGGGGGAATTCTTCCCCCTTTCATAATTGGGAGGCATAATCCATGCTCGGGATTTCAGTTTATTTAGGGAATAATCCGGTTCATGAGTTGGAACCATAAAATTCAAACCCCGGGTTTAACTGGAATCATGCGGAAGGATTATTGGAGTGGGGGAGTAACATAGGGGATTGCGGAAATAATTGTTTGAACTTTTTGCATATTACAAAAGCAATGCAACTAAAGCCCTTCCACTTTACGATATACGGTGACAGGCATCGTCGTCCACAATAAAATCGCAATTTTAATTTAATGGAATTTGGAGAGATTTTGCAAGGCTTGCAGCGGATGCAATAAAGGAATTTTTATTAAAAAGGAGCAATGTCAATGTTACGAAAGGTTATGATCGTGCCGGCTCTTATTGCAGCTTTGCTTGTTTCGCCTCTTATGACGGGTGTTGTCGAAGCAATAACAGAAAAGGGGATAAAGGATTTGGTCATACTTCAAAATGTGCCTGAAGTAGACGCGGAAACGGGAAGCGGTGCATTTCAACTTAAAGCTCTTCATGTATATGCCGAAGGCCATTTTATGTTAGCCTCAAAAAACTTGCAGTGGAGTTCCTCGAACAAAACCGTCGCTTCAGTAGATGAGAATGGCCATGTGACAGCGAATGGAAAACCAGGCCGGACATTTATCCATGTTTCCGACGGGACGTATTCAGATCGTATAGCCATTGATGTAAAACCAGATCCGGCTGCACGGAAAGGGAAAGGAAAACCTCCTGTGAAAGTGATGATTGTAAAAGAAAAAGGCAGCCGTTACAGCGTCATTGACAACGCGATTGCAAGCATGACGATGAAAGAAAAAGTTGGACAAATGCTTATGCCCGATTTTAGAAATTGGAAAGGGAAAAACGTAACTGAAATGCTTCCTGAAATTGAACAGCTCGTAAAAGAATACCATCTTGGCGGCGTCATTCTATTCAGGGAAAATGTTGTCACGACTGAGCAAACAGCCCGGCTTGTTTCAGAGTATCAGGCTGCATCTGAAAAGTATGGACTTTTTGTAACGATTGACCAAGAGGGGGGCGTTGTTACACGACTCCAATCGGGCACGGATATGCCGGGGAATATGGCGCTTGGAGCGACCCGGTCGGAAGAACTTGCCTATAAAGTTGGAAAATCGATTGGGGAAGAATTAACCTCCCTGGGCATTAACGTAAATTTTTCTCCTGTACTCGATGTTAATAATAATCCGGATAATCCTGTCATCGGTGTTCGTTCTTTCGGAGAGGTTCCTGAATTGGTGGCAAAGCTTGGTCTCGCCTATATAAAAGGGATTCAGGGAACAGGAACAGCAGCCACTGCCAAGCATTTCCCCGGGCATGGGGATACTGCTGTCGATTCACATTTAGGTCTTCCGGAAGTGCCATATGATAAAGACAGGCTTAAACAGGTGGAGCTTTATCCTTTCCAAAAGGGAATGGATGCCGGCGTTGATATGATTATGACTGCCCATGTCACTTTTCCGAAAATCGATGGTACGAAGGTCATCTCCCAAAAGGATGGAAAAGAGATTCATCTTCCCGCAACATTATCTTATAAAGTATTAACCGAACTGATGAGGGAGGAAATGGGCTATGAGGGAGTCATTACAACTGATGCCCTGAACATGCAGGCAATTACCGATCATTTCGGATCGGTTGAAGCGGTTATTCGGGCGGTCAATGCAGGAACGGACATTGTTTTGATGCCGGTCGGATTAGAAAGTGCAGCTAATGGATTATATGAAGCCGTCAGATCCGGTGAAATACCAGAAGAGCGTATCGAAGCATCAGTAAAAAGAATTTTGGCTTTGAAACTCAAACGTGGCATTCTTAAAGAGGAAAATCCACAGCCAATAGAGGAGAAAATTGCAACAGCACTTCAAGTTGTAGGGTCCGAAGAGCATAAACAAGTTGAAGGAGAAGCATCTGAAAAATCCGTTACATTAATAAAAAATGAAAATGTACTGCCTTTGGCGCCTGCTGCCGGCGAACTAATTGTTGTCGTCGGAAACTCTTATATTGAAGAACTTTTTAATGCTGTGAAGGAGAAACATAAAAACACACTTTTAATAAAAACGGGCAATCCGCTTACAAAAGCCCAGTTGGATCAGGTAGAAGGCGCAAAAGCTGTCATCGTAGGCACGACTACATCAACCGTTGCACAAAGATTGCCTTCTGATGCTCAAATGCAGATGGTCAACCAGTTAGTTGATGAAGCCAATGCGCCTGTCATTGCAGTTGGAATCCGCAATCCTTATGACATTATGGCCTATCCGAATGTCGATGCCTATTTGGCACAATACAGCTTTAGAACTGCAAGCTTCAAAGCAGCGTCATCTGTCATCTTTGGCGAGATTGCACCGGCCGGAAAATTGCCTGTAACCATTCCTAATTACGCAGGCGGCATTTTGTACGGCTTTGGACATGGTTTAACCTACTAACCGAAAAGGGGAGAGAAATGTGAAAAAATGGATCCTATCCATTTTGACTGCAATGCTGGTCCTGTCGTCATTATCCGTCGTGTTTGCAGATCATGATAAAGGAAACGGGAAGTCTCAGGATAAAGGCAAAAATAAAAATAAGTTTGCCCTTGGCGTAGAGGTGCTGCTAAACGAAAAAAAGGATTTGATTAAAGGTAAAAAAGTGGGGCTAATCACGAATCCGACAGGTGTGGATCAGAACTTAAACAGCATCGTAGACCTATTTTATAACGATCCGGAAGTTACGCTAACGGCCCTTTATGGTCCTGAACACGGCGTGCGCGGAGATGCACAAGCCGGCCAATATGTAGAGTTTTACGTCGATGATGTGACAGGGCTGCCTGTGTACAGCCTGTATGGACAAACACGCAAGCCGACGCCGGAAATGCTTGAAAACGTAGATGTGCTTTTGTTTGATATTCAAGATGTAGGAACCCGTTTCTACACGTATATATATTCGATGGCTCTTGCAATGAAAGCAGCTAAGGAAAATAATATTCCTTTTATTGTGTTGGATAGGCCAAACCCGCTCGGCGGAACGAAAGTGGAAGGACCTGTACTTGACCCGGAATTTGCTTCATTCGTTGGCCAGTATGCCATTCCGCTTCGCCATGGAATGACAGTCGGGGAACTGGCAAAGCTTTTTAATGAGGAATTTGGCATCCATGCTGATTTGACCGTCGTAGAGATGAAAGGTTGGAAACGAAAATCATATTATGACGAAACAGGATTGCCATTCGTGCTTCCTTCCCCGAACATGCCAACACTGGACACAGCACTCGTTTATCCCGGGGCTGCGCTGATTGAAGGTACAAATGTTTCAGAAGGAAGGGGAACAACGAAACCATTCGCATTCATTGGGGCTCCTTTCATTAACAGTACAGAACTCGCAAAGCGGTTAAATGCACTGCATTTGCCGGGAGTAATATTCCGTGCTGCATCATTTACACCGAGTATTTCAAAACATAGCGGGAAACTCTCCCATGGCATCCAAATCCACGTAACAGACCGCGATGCTTACGAGCCTGTTGAATCAGGGTTGCATATTGTCAAGACGATTTATGACTTGTACCCCGACCAAGTAACTTTAACACCGTTCTTCAACAATTTAATTGGAAACGACTGGATTGCCCAAGGCATTAAAGATGGCATGTCCGTTGAGGAAATGAAGTCACGATGGGAAGGGGATTTAAGAGACTTCAAGAAAACAAGAAAAAAGTATTTACTCTATTAAAAGAAAGGCTGCCGAAGCTGGCATATGAGGGGCTTCAGGCAGTCTTTTCTTCTAAAGATCAATAAGTGTTAATTTATTTTTTATGCAAATGTATATAAAATGAGAGTGTACATTGGCCAAGGGAAAGTCTTGTTGATTGAATATCTGTCTGATGTTTACATACAATTCAAGCTACCCTGCAAAATTGGCATGATGATGTATTTACTTTCACCGGCAGCATGCGCTGTTTCTGTTGCTAAACAATATCAATGATAAATAGCAAAAAGCGAGGTGAAGAGGAATGTCATTCTCTATGGGTGGCCTAATGATGCTCTCTGAAATGGTAGAGAAGCTCCCTCCTTCGGAACAAAAAATTGCCAGATTTATTTTGGAGAATCCTCAAGAGGCGGTTTCAATGACAGCAAACGAGCTTGGCAGGAAAAGTAAAACGAGCAGTGCAGCCGTGATCAGGCTATGCAAATCACTTGATCTAAAAGGGTTCCAAGAATTAAAGCTAAGAATTGCCGGCGATTTACAAAAAGAAAAACCTTTGGAATTTCGTGAGGTTGAACCAAACGAATCAAAATACTCTATCATTGAAAAGATGACTTTTAATAGTATTCAAACACTCCGGGAAACAGCCGAGTTAATAAACATAGATGAACTTGCAAAGGTTGTTAATGCGATTCGCAAGGCAAATTCACTTCATTTTTTTGGTGTAGGAGCGTCAAGTATTATTGCGCAAGACGCACAACAAAAATTCCTGCGCATTAATAAGCATGCAACCGCATTTACTGACACTCATATGGCCGCAACAATTGTTGCCAATGCCCAGGAAAATGATGTCGTCTTCGGGATCTCTTTTTCAGGCGAAACATTTGAAGTAGCGAAAATTCTTGAACTGGCAAATAAGCAAGGGGCAAAAACAGTCAGTCTTACTAAATATGGAACTTCACTCGTATCGGAACAAGCTGGTTTCAGACTTTATACATCAGCAACGAGAGAGCCTGCTTTTCGCAGCGGTGCCACATCATCCAGGATCGCCCAGCTTCATGCGATAGATATTCTCTTTATGTGCGTAGCATCAGAGCAGTATGATGAAGTAATGACTTATATTGATGGAACGAGAGAGGCAATCCATACGTTGCGAAAAAGTATTGGATCCGGTAAAAACAATGTGGGCAAATATTAAGAGGCGAGTGCAATAATACTTGTAAATGTGAAGGAATCTTGTGTTTGAATGTAAAGAGGATCGCCGCAAGAGGGGCAATCCTCTTTCCGTGAATATGAATCTCGTCCGCTGCGAATTATACTTGTGTGGAATACTTGGCGGTAATCTTTATATGAATCTTTCATTTTCTTTGATAAACGGCCTTCATATTTTTCCTTGCTAACCTTCAGCCAGAAAATTTTATCCTGCCTCATCAACCAACTGGTATAGACATTTGGTCCACTATGCGATAAAATAATTTTGAAATCGATTTCATTTTTAAATTCAGACATAAAAGGAATGGAACCCATGATCGATAAAAATTCACCTATCCCCATCTACTACCAATTAGAAGCAGAGATTAAGCAATTAATCGAAGGGAAGAAGTTGAAGCCAGGGGATATGATTCCTTCGGAAAGGGAGTATTCGGAAAGGTTTAATATTAGCAGAATGACGGTACGCCAAGCGATTAATAATCTCGTGAAGGATGGCTATCTCGTTCGGCAGCGCGGAAAAGGCACGTTTGTCGCCGAAGAGAAGCTGGAGCAGAAGCTGCAGGGATTAACCAGTTTTACGGAGGATATGCAGGCGAGAGGATTGGTGCCCACTACGAGATTGCTTGAATTTTCATTAATGGATCCACCGGCTGATGTGCGCAATCAGCTGCAATTGGATCGAGGGGAAAATGTTTTCAAAATGGAGCGGGTACGCTTGGCTGATGGCATTCCGATGGCGCTGGAATCTTCATATGTGCCGCAGCAAATACTTGGAGACATCAAAGAAGAGACCGTCAGGCACTCTTTATATCAATATATTGAACATACTTTGCAGCTGGACATTGGCCAGGGGACGCAAGTGTTGGAGGCTTCAGTGGCCCGGAAGCGGGAAAGCGAGATTCTGGAGATTAAAGAAGGCGCGCCGGTACTCTTAATGAAGCGTTACACCCGGCTGAAAAACGGCCAGCCGTTTGAAGTGGTGAAGTCCATTTATCGTGCTGATCGCTATAAATTTATCATAAATATTCATAGATAGGGGAAAAAGTGGCAAGGCCAATCCCACTGGCTGAGCTATTTTAAAAAAAGGAAGAGAGGAGCAATCATATGTTAGCGTTTTTACAACGTATCGGGAAGTCACTGATGCTGCCTGTCGCTGTCTTGCCCGCAGCCGGAATCCTGCTGCGCCTGGGGCAAGATGATTTGCTGGATATTCCCTTTGTCGCTGCTACCGGTGGAGCCATTTTTGATAACCTGCCTTTGATCTTTGCCATCGGAGTGGCGGTTGGTTTTGCCAAGGATAGTCACGGATCAGCAGCTTTGGCGGGAGCCGTTGGGTATTTCGTGTTGACCTATGGGGCAAAAGCAATTAATGAAACGATCGATATGTCTGTGTTGGGTGGAATTATTTCGGGGATTACAGCAGGAATGCTGTACAATCGTTATCACAATGTGAAACTGCCTGATTGGCTCGCGTTTTTTGGCGGAAGGCGCTTTGTCCCCATTCTCACCTCGTGGGTCATGATTGTGTTGGCCTTAATCTTTGGCTTTGTGTGGCCTCCGATTCAAGCCGTCATCGACTCTGTCGGGGAGTGGATTATTGGTGCAGGCGCTTTGGGTGTTGGTGTCTTTGGCATGCTGAACCGTTTGCTGATCCCGGTTGGATTGCACCATGTGATCAATAGTATCGTCTGGTTTATCTTTGGTGAGTATAACGGGAAAACAGGTGACTTGAACCGCTTTTTCGCCGGAGATCCCGACGCGGGAATTTTTATGGCCGGCTTCTTCCCGATTATGATGTTTGCTCTGCCGGCAGCCTGTCTGGCGATGTATTATGCCGCCAGGAAGGAAAAAAGAAAAGCGCTGGCAGGGATGTTTATCAGCTTGGCGTTAACCTCGTTCCTGACTGGGATTACGGAGCCAATTGAATTCGCTTTCATGTTCTTATCTCCATTACTTTACGCTGTTCACGCCATCTTGACGGGGATTGCTGCCGTGGTCGTCTATTCGCTGGGGATTCTTCACGGGTTCACTTTCTCTGCGGGAGCATTCGACTATTTGCTTAACTATGGGATTGCCACCAAGCCGGCACTGCTCATCCCGGTAGGTCTCGTATTTGCGGCGATTTACTTCTTTGTCTTCTACTTCCTGATCAAAAAGCTTAATCTCAAAACCCCGGGCCGGGAAGACGATGGCGAGGAGGGTGTCGATGCCAATCCGGATGAATATGCGGCGAGCGGTATTAAAGAATACGATAAGCTGGCTGTACAGTACCTGGAAGAGCTCGGCGGCAAAGAAAATATTGCCAACATTGACAACTGTGTCACTCGCTTGCGCTTGGAGCTCAAGGATATGAGCAAGGTAAACGAAGCCGAACTAAAAAATCTGGGGGCCAAAGGAGTGCTGAAAGTAGGGCCGACCAGCCTGCAAGTGATCATTGGCACCGATGTGGAATTCCTCGCCAATGCGATGAAACAGAGTAAAAAGGAACCATAAGCTCCCGTAAACGCACACCAAACTCTTGGTATGGAAATCAAGGGTTTGGTCTTGCCTAATATGAAAAGGAGGCTCTTCATGAAAAGATTGCTGGATTGTACAGCCACTGACTTCGCACAAATGGGAGGACGCGCCCTGGTTCAGGCGATCAAAGCTTCAGAAGGCAGGGTTGTGCTGTCAGAAGTAATCGGCGCATTTCAACCGCTCTATCCTCCTGGTGCCAGCAATGCCGAGGTGGCAGCTGCCTTTGGCGCGGATATGGTGCTGCTAAACTTCTTTGACCTGTTTCAGCCGCTGATCCAAGGCATTGAAACGGAGCGGCCGGAGGAAATTGTCACCAGATTAAAACGGCTGATTGGCCGTCCGGTGGGGGTAAACCTGGAGCCTGTCGATCCCTCAGCCAAGGCATTGGAACAATTGGTCACCCTCCCGGAGGGAAGAACACCGACGAAAAAGACGTTGGAAAAAGTCATTAAACTTGGGTTTGATTTTATCTGTCTGACCGGAAATCCTAAAACAGGCGTAACGAAGGAACAGATCACTAGAGCGGTTCGTTTGTCCAGGGAAGTGCTGGGTGCAGACATGTTAATCATTGCGGGCAAAATGCACGGTGCCGGGGTGGCCGGGGAGAGCAGCGAGGATATTTTTTCGCAGAATGCAGTCCAATCATTTATCGAAGCAGGAGCTGATATCATCCTGCTTCCGGCCCCAGGCACAGTGCCGGGGATAACGGCAGCAGCATTACAGGAACAAATCGCCTATATTCACCAACAGGGCGCCTTAGTGATGACAACGATTGGAACCAGTCAGGAAGGGGCAGATGAACAAACCATCCGGCAAATTGCCCTTCACGCCAAAATGGCCGGGGCAGATGTGCATCATCTTGGCGATGCCGGTTATCATGGGGTTGCCGTGCCTGAAAACATTTTTGCCTACTCCATCGCCATCCGGGGAAAAAGGCATACGTTCAGGCGCATGGCAGCTTCACCCTTACGGTAATCAGGCTGTTCAACAAGAAAGGAGTCAGAACATGCTAAAGAACTTGTTTAAAACAAAAAAAGAACTAGAGGTAAAAGCGCCATTGGAAGGAAAGGTGATTCCCCTGGCGGAAGTTCCCGATCCTGTGTTCGCGGAAAAGATGATGGGAGATGGCCTGGCCATTATTCCTGCCGGCGGAAAAGTTGTTTCCCCGGTGGATGGAGAGCTGGTCCAAATTTTTCCTACTAAACATGCCTTGGGATTTCGTACCAGACAGGGGGTTGAACTCCTGCTTCACATCGGCTTGGATACGGTCATGATGAAAGGAGAAGGCTTCCGGGTATATGTAGAGGAAGGGACCAAAGTTGAGGCCGGACAACTGCTGCTTGAGTTTTCACTGGAACTGGTTGAGGAAAAAGCAAAAAGTCCGATCACTCCACTTGTGATCACAAACGGTGAAGCGGTGGAGGAGCTGGAGCTGCACCTTGCTGAGCAAGCTATTCCTGGGGAAACAGTACTTATGAACGTACGGGGAAAATAGGGGACAACGATGAGTCGGCATATAAGGGATGCCGTGTTAACCCTGATTGGATCGACGTGCTGTTTGCTCCTGTTTCAACTGTGATGGGTGCCTTCATTTTGCACAGCATGAGGACCTTGGATTGGGTGCATAAACTGGGAGAAGCAGGAAAGGACAGGGACATCAATGGAGAAATACTTGCTGAAAAATGGAGAGTTTGTCATTGAAGGCCGTGTGCTCCCGGGAGACCTCTATATTCGTGATGGCTTGATCGAGCGCTTTGCCGTCAGAGGGGAACAGGGAGACGTACCATCTGACAGCACGTCTTATACCGTGCTTGATTGTAAAGGAGCCTTGGTGGGGCCTGGATTTATTGATCTGCATGTACATGGCGGGGGCGGGGCCGATGTGATGGATGCTTCCTGTGAAGCATTTGAGAAAATGGCTGCCACTCATGCCAACTATGGCACGACCCGTTTTCTGTTAACGACCGTAACCGCCTCCCATGAAGAGATTCTGGAAGTTTGCCACAAATATACGGAGTGGAAGAAAAAGTTGCCATTCATTCAAGAGCAGACGGCTATACACGGAATAGCAGATTTTGTAAAGTCAGACTCTGTCAGCGGAGCATTGCCCCTCGGCATTCATTTGGAAGGGCCTTATATTGCGGTGGAGCGAAAAGGGGCCCAAAACGAAGCCCATATCCGCCCTTTTTCGATGAAAGAGTTTACCGCTTACCAGCAGGCCGCCACTGGCGGCATTAAGATGATTACCTTGGCTCCGGAAAAATTGACTCACCCCGAGATGATTACCCGGCTGTGCCGGCAGGGCGTGCTGGTCAGCATCGGACATACCGAAGCTAACTATGAACAAACCCGGGAAGCTTTTCGCCTGGGAGCCTCTCATGTGACCCACTTGTGTAATGCGATGAACACCATTCATCATCGCGAGCCGGGACCTATCGTGTTTGCCTTGGAAACGGATGGTATCAGCACCGAGTTTATCGCCGATGGCATCCACGTCCATCCGGCGATGATCAGGCTGGCCTTGCGGGCGAAGCGAAATCAGGAAATCGCTGTGATCACGGATGCGATCAGCGCTACTGATTTAGGCAATGGCGATTATCACTTGGGAGGACTCCCTATAGTGGTAAAAAATAACACTGCCGTTTTGGCGGATGGGACGTTGGCGGGAAGTTGTCTTACGATGGAGCGGGCATACCGCTTTTTACATGAGCATATTACGTCCGATCCGGCGCTGCTGTTTCAAATGATGAGCACAACCCCGGCCCGGATATTAGGGATCCAGCAGTATTTTGGCAGTATTGCGGCCGGCAAAGTGGCCGATTTGGTCATTTTCCGCGGCAATCGGGTAACCGGGGTAATGGTGGCCGGCTGCTGGGTAAAGGGCGGCACCAGGAACTCCGCGAATTGAGCAAAATATCCTGAAGCAGCTGGTTTCGAGCAGCGGAATGTAGGCTCTTATATATAATCAGCATAGAAACGAGCCAACGAAGAGATTCGTTGCTTATCATTTGGCGGCTTTTTGAACAACTTCTACAAATGAAAAAGAAACAGGGAGATTGATTTCTATGGCAGAAAAAACATTTAAAGTAATGGCAGAGACCGGCATTCATGCACGTCCGGCAACGGTATTAGTACAAACTGCAACAAAATTTAAATCCGATGTGAATCTTGTGTATAAAGGGAAAAGTGTAAACCTAAAATCTATTATGGGTGTAATGTCCCTTGGTATTCCAACCGGCGCTGAAATCACAATTGTTGCCTCTGGCCCGGATGAAAATGAGGTGCTTGCTGTTCTAGCTGAAACAATGAAAGATCAGGGGTTAGGTGAATAATGATTCACAAGTTAACAGGTATAGGAGCATCAGAGGGTATTGCTATTGCAAAGGCCTATCTCCTGGAAGAGCCGGTATTAAAAATAGAAAAAATAGGTGCAGCAGATAAGGAAGCAGAAGTAAAGCGTTTTGAGGAAGCGATTAATCGGGCAAAATCCGAGCTGGAACAAATAAAAGAGCATGCAAATCGGAAATTAGGTGCTGATAAGGCAGAAATTTTTGCGGCACATTTGCTTGTTCTGGCGGATCCTGAGTTGATACAGCCTGTTAAGGTAAAAATCTGTGATGAGGGCATAAATGCTGAAGCTGCTTTAAAAGAGATCGCAGATATGTTTGTGTCCATGTTCGAATCTATGGACAATGAATATATGAGAGAACGCGCAGCTGATATTCGGGATGTAACCAAACGTGTCATGGCCCACCTGTTAGGTGTACAAATTCCCAATCCAAGTATGATTTCTGAAGAAATGATTATTATTGCCAAGGATTTAACACCTTCCGATACAGCACAATTAAATCGTCAATATGTAAAAGGGTTTGTGACAGATATGGGGGGCCGTACATCGCACTCCGCCATTATGGCCCGTTCCATGGAAATCCCGGCGGTCGTCGGTACAAAAACAGCATTGGCTGAAATCCAAGATGGTGCATTAGTCATCCTGGACGGTACAGATGGAAAGGTCATTGTCAATCCTGATGCTGATACAGTGAGAGAATACGAAGCGAAAAAGGCAGCTCATGAAGCGAAAAAAACGGAGTGGGCAAAGCTTTTACATGCACGTACAGTTTCAGCGGATGGATGCCATGTAAAACTTGCTGCCAATATTGGGACCCCTGAGGATGTAAAAGGTGTGCTGGAAAACGGTGGTGAAGGCATTGGCTTATTCCGCACGGAGTTTTTATATATGGGCCGTAACCAGCTTCCGACAGAAGAGGAACAATTTGATGCATTTAAAACGGTATTAGAAGATATGGAAGAAAAGCCTGTAGTAATTCGCACTCTTGATATTGGCGGAGATAAAGAACTGCCGTATTTAAACCTGCCTGAGGAAATGAATCCGTTCCTGGGATTTCGGGCGATTCGTTTATGCTTGGAACTCCCGGATTTGTTCCGTACTCAGCTACGTGCCTTGCTTCGGGCAAGCGTTTATGGAAATTTAAAAATCATGTTTCCCATGATTGCCACACTTGATGAGTTCCGGTCGGCAAAAGCACTTCTTGAAGAAGAAACGCAAAAACTTTTGTCTGAAGGCCAACGGGTAGCAGAAAAAATCGAGCTTGGGATTATGGTAGAAACTCCTTCTGCTGCTATTTTAGCTGATCAATTTGCCAAAGAAGTGGATTTTTTCAGCATTGGGACAAATGATCTAATCCAATATACAATGGCTGCAGATCGTATGAACCAGCGTGTTTCCTATCTGTATCAGCCATACAGCCCGTCGATTTTAAGAATGGTTAAAATGGTAATTGATGCCGCACATGCTGAAGGTAAATGGGCAGGCATGTGCGGTGAAATGGCAGGGGATGAGAGAGCAATTCCACTTCTCTTAGGCCTTGGACTTGATGAATTCTCAATGAGTGCAACATCGATCCTAAAAGCACGTTCCCAAATTCTTCTTCTTTCCAAAACCGAAATGAAGAGTTTAGCAGAAAAAGCCTTGCAAATGAAAACAACAAATGAAGTAATCGAAGCTGTAAAGGAAATTTTTAAATAGGGGACAGTCTCGCAAATGTGATAAGATCAAGCTCTCTGAAGGGGTAACAGTGCCTGAAACTTCGTCTACTAGAGAACGGAAGAGGTACCCCCTTAAAGGTGCACGCAGGGCTCCGCAATTTTCAAAACTTTAAAGGTTCTGTTCTGAGGTAATTTTGCTAGAGGGTTTGCCACGAGCTCGCTTCAAAGCAGACTACCAGTTTGGAAACATATTGTAGGAGCTCCTATTCCTAAGTCGGGAGCAGAGCAAGTGTTGGTTTATATTAGTGATAATGGCGGCGAAACGTGGGATGGGAAAGCTTTGTTTACGTTACAGTCAGGTAGTGTGAATCCTGACTGTAACGTAATTTGTTGAGAATTTTTGGGATGTTGTTCGTGAACTTTTTTCAAAATGACGTAGATCCCCGTAAAAGTTAACTAAGAGCGCTGTTTTTTGCTTAAGTGGTTCAAAAGAATCAACAAATGTATGTTCTCTTCGTTGCTCTCTCCATCACTAGTGCGCCCAGCATGGGCGCAGTCTATAGGGGGCAAGTCCCGAGCCGTGAAGGCAGAAGTAACGGTTAGCCTAACGCAAGGGTGTCCGCGGCGACGCGGAATCTGAAGGAAGCGGGCGGTGAACGCCCGTTCCCTTTTTAATATTTATCTTCCAGTTTTTCTATTAATTTATTTAACTCTTTTTCATTTTCCGTAAATGTCGGCTTTTCATTTATTGCATCAAAAACAGCTTTATTCGCAAATACTCGATCGTCACTCATTGCTGAATCGATGATTGTATAGATGTCTTCGGTATTAATCGTTTTATCATTGTAGGATGTTACTTCAAGTTCATAATAATACACATCATCTGACCAATAGAAATAACGATCATCCTCCCCGTTGTCTGAATACTCGATGACGCTATATCCATCAGCTGTCTGTTCCTCGCCTATCTTTTTATACAGGTCATCATTCACCCATAAACTTTCCTTATCTTTGATCCTGTAGGAAAGCTGATCTTCATCGCCAGTCAGGTAGGTAATGGTAGCACTGGAACCTAATGTATTATCAACCTCTACGACGGCAGCATAGATATCTGAACGATTTTTATTTACTTTTGGAAATTTAAGTTTGTCTATATCCAATGAAAACATATGATAAAAAGGATCGTATGCACCTTCCTCTTCTGTTTTCATTGATTTGCCCATAAGCTTCATCATCTCATTTGTATATCCTTCATCTGAATGGCCAGCTTTCACGATATAACTTGTACCGTTTTTATCTTCACCGGTAATGTAGTACGTATCTTCACCCGAAAACTCATAAGCGCCATACAATGCATCCAATGAGTCGTGATCAAGTTTTTCTCCGTTGGAGGTATCGATATGCCCATTATCGGATGTTAGATTAGTCGTTCCACCTTCAAAGAAAATGGAAGAAATGATATGAGGGTACGTGTAGCTTGCTCCGTATGAAAACTCATCATCCAAAGGATAATAACCGACACCTACTCGGCCATTTCGATAATCATCCGTTATGAAGCTTAATTTTAACACGTCTCTTTGACGATTCATTGCTTCTTCCAACATTGCTCGTTCATTTAATGGATTATTTTCATCGATAAGCGGTGCAGAGTTATCTTTTTCTTCAGCTGCTGTTACTTTTTTTTCTCGGTTTTCTGCTTGTGCTGATGATTCCTCGGATGTAGTTGATTCCTTCGATTCATTGCTACATCCAATAACGACCAATGCAGTGATAAGTAAAATGACTAACCATAAATTTTTCATATGTATCGCTCCAATTTGCGTTTTTTTTTGCCATGACATAGTGTTAGACTCAGCCCCCTATTTCGTTTCGTTTACATCTTTTAATAAAATACAGGAAGTGAAGTAAAGTATGGCAGGAATTAACGGGATAATGGCTTGGGGCTTTAAGATTAGTTCCCCAGTGGTGGCATAGACATACGCATGTGAAATGCTGTTTAAGACGATGACAGAGCAGGCGATATTCAATAAGCCTAGCACAAAAAAATAAACAAGCCATTTTTTCTTTAAGAACGAGTAATTTGGATGAAGCCAATCCAGTTGAGGGTGACTATACCTAAAAAAATGGCAACTATGATAATGATGGCTAGTTGGAATGGGTTGCCCCCCAATCTGCCAATGCAAGGATAAGAAAAGCAGCAGCGATTCCTATAAACGAATTTATGAGATTGGCAAGAAATAAACATATAGCCCCAATTTTCTTTTTCTGCTTCATAACCCCTCACTCATTTCAATAGATTTAATGGCGTCCTATAAATCTTACCATGAAACGGCTGTTCCCTAAAGGGCTTGGTTTTAAGCTACGGTGGCGGCGTTTTAGAAGTTTTGCCCGCGAAGTTGAAAAAATTCAGCCCCCAGATCTGCAATCGTTGGAGTAAAAGGTGATAAAAGATTTTCCAAGTAAGATTGAACCAAATCCTAAAAAACTCAAAAATTAAGAATCCGGTTATATCAGCATTTTTGAACAGAAAAAGGGCTTCCAAAAGTCGAAAAATTGACTTTTCGGACAGCCCGAGAATGATTTTACTGCTCCATTTGCTTAAACCCTTTAGGCAAGATATACAAAAACAACATTAAAAAGAGAGCCACCACAACACCACCCAGTGCCCAAGGGAGCCAAGCGGCGGATGAATCATCATTGTTAGGTGTCTGTTGCGGCAAAGGATTTTCTGTATCAAACAGTCCAATATGACTTGCTATCATTTCAGTTGTGACTTTATCTTCTCCTGTGAAAGAGAGGGTATGAATCATTTCATCGTATTCTTGTTCTCGTGGTTGATCGAATTGTAACTTACGCACTTCTTCAGGTACCGGCTCTTGTGCCTCTTCTGAAGTGAAATCTTTTCGTAAATTGGACCGGATTTCATGCTCTTGGTACTCAGCGGGATCCGTACGCGCAGGTTCTTCCGCCCCAAAAGAGACGGAAGAAAATCCTATAAGGAACACTGCTGCTACACCACAACAAACAGTCAAACGTTTAAACTTCATATTCCTCTTCCTCTGCTGAATGACGTAATTGTTGATTTTTGTAAATGTGTTTAGCTACCATTATTGCGATCGAAAAGCAGGTGATGGCGACTAGTACCGCAGCACCTGGCAAGAATAGGCTTTTTTCTTGATGTTGAATGGATATGAATAGTTCGGCGATCGGGTTATTGGAACTAAAGTTTGGCAACGCCATATCAAGGAGCGGAGTGGTAAATAGGAAAATGATTAAAGTGCTCCCGAGTGCTCCTATCCATGGTCCGATCATGAGCATTAAGCACATCACCCCTGATGTAGCCAGAACAAGCAGTACCGTAATAATGGACCATTGAATGGCTTGTGCCTCCGACATTTTATAGATATTAAGCCCGTATATGCCAATGATTAATCCAAGAGCAACAGATAAAATGACATATAGTGATAGATGCACAGGGATAGGCAAATTCCTATAATGGTGGGCCAAATATCCAATCAGCAGGCTGACAAGCAAAATAATCACAAGCATGACAACCGGTGGCGTATTCGGTTCGGCAGGTCCTTCCACTTGTTCTCCGGCAACGTTGACCGGGTTGGATAAGTGTTTGTAAACGTAGTCGTTGTAATAGCCATCGTTAATCGCATTATGAAGGATGTCATTCAAATTGTCGTGTACAAGTTTTGTTGTATCCACACTTTTTTTCCATCGGGTATTTAGATCATCAGATTTGCTTTGGACACTTGAGACTTGTCCAAACATTTCTTCCGTTGACCCAATCAAATCGTCTTGGTGCTTGCTAAGAGAGGATACTGCATCGCCAAGTTGTTTGACCTCCATTAGAGAAGCTTGATAACTCACCTGCACAAGGTGGCCGTCAAGGCCCTCGATTGGCCCAGCTTCAATTTCGATTGGTTTGCGGTTACTCTTTATTTGCTCTAAAGCGTTGCCCGCGTGTACATGCGTTTCATTAACCAATGATAAAATATGCTGTTGTTCTTCTTTTATTTTAGCACTTAGATCATTGAGCAGGGTATTCGTATCTTCAAGAAGAGTATCCATTTCGGTACGTGCATCTGTAGAGAATTTCTGGAATTGTTTAATATCCTTGGTTAAGAACATAAAGGATGTCACGTTTTCTTGTGACTCAAGGATTTGCTCTCTTAACTCTCCCATACGAGCAAATTGCATAATCGCCGCATCTGCATGTTCCCGATTTAAAGTGCTGCTAGAACGATAGTTTTGCAGGGTTAGTTCAAGCTCGGAAAGTAATCCGTAATAATCCATCAGTAAGTCAGGATCACGATTTTGGATAGAGTCCCTAAAGCGAGACGCAAATTCATCTGCAGGTTTAGATGATAAAATCTGCTGTTCGCGCTGCTGAATTTTGTCTATCAATAAGCTCGGCAGCTCCTCTGTACTTTCTTCTAATTGATCCACGTAGCGCTGCAGTTTTTCTAAATAGTCGACATAACTAGATACGAGATCGTGATTGTTTTTGATGTTTGTCTTTTGGCTGTTCAATTCATTTTCTAGCTGCTCAATAAGGGCAATTGCTTCTTCCCAGGTCGTATACGGGGAACGGCCATCTGGTTGCTGTGGTTCTTCTGGCTGTTCAGGTTGTTCAGGCTGTTCTCCTGAATCCATTTTATTGTCTTGGTCATTATCTTCGGACTGCCCTAATGTGTCTTCTTGTCCGGGATCGTCGTCCGGTTCACCCGGTGATCCAGGTTTAGTTTCTGGCTCTGGCTCTGGCACTGGATCAGGCTTAGGCTTCTCTTTTTCCGGTTCAAGCTTGGTAAGCAATTCTTTTATGGATTCGATTTTCCCCTGTACCTCGTCAAGCGTACTTGGTTGCAGCCCATTCAATTCATCTTGTGGTGCACTTGGCCGCTGTTGCTCATCGGGAGTTTTTTGAGTCAGGTCCTTACGTTTAACGAGAGTTGATTCCATTTTAGATAAAAAGGCATTCAAATCGTCTTGCTGATTGTAATTTGTAATGACATCTATGTATGACTGCGGCAGGAGGTCAACTTCCTGATTTAATGCCTGAAAAGAGGTGCTCATATTCGCTTCAAAGCCTTGCATTTGTTGATTAAGAGTACCTAGCCCGACACGAATTGTTTTCAAATAGTCGTATACGCTGTTCCCTTCATTTTCTAATTGTGGCTGAAAGGGTTCTTGGCCTTCTCTGATCCGTCTCTCACCATCTTCTAATAATGTGTTGAACTCGACGGATGCTTCATTTATCAGCTGTTCATTTTCAAGATCGATTAATTGTAAGGAATCTGCTGTATCTGCTTGATAAGCCAGGTACGTGTCGATATTGTTCGTGAGCGTTTCAAAAGCTTTTTCTGCTTCTGTCAAGCTGCTTTGTGAATTTCCTGCAATACCTGCCGCCTCTTTCGAGTTGAAAAATAGCTGCCTTAAGCGCTCACGCTGGCGATCAATTTCTTTCCCAAGTTCTTGTGAGCTAGGAGCGTAAAACGAATACATTTCATTTAAGAAATCGATCTCTTTGTCTAGTATTTTACCAAAGTTCGTTTGAACTTCGTTAATTTCTTCACTCACATAACGCCAATACATGGCTGTAACTTGCCCGTTCAGCTTTTGTTGGGCGGCTTCCAGCTCTTTTTGGACACGTTCTTGGTTTTTCGCGTTTAGGTGTGGCGATATCTCAAAGCGAATATTGGTGATTCTCGGTACTTCCTCCTTAAATGACATAATGTCGCGTGAAAATGAGGAAGGAATATAGATGATAGCATCGTATTCCTTGTTTTTCAGCCCTGATTGAGCGGCGGTCCGGCTGACAACAGGCCATTCGTACTCAGAATCACCGCCTTCAATCGTTTGAATCGCATCTTGTCCTAGCGTGACGAGGTCATCTTTTGCTCGAAGAAAACCATCATCTTCGTTAACTATTGCGATTTGCTCTGTCGTGTTTTTTGGACGAAACATTGGTTCAGGCCCAATGTAATTAAAAAAGCCGATGGGTATCGCAGCGATGATTAGAATGGCGATGAGTAGGCTGATGACACCGTTTTTCTTGCTTCTCACAGTCTACAAATCCTCCTTCTTTATATGATTATCACGACTGTATGTCACGATTTCCTTATTATCGTAACAGAAACAACAATTGATAAAAACACCATTTTGTGTGAAAGTATAAATAAATGGAAAGTATTATGAGGTTGATCATGATTATGAGAGTGGCAGCGAAGCATAATACTGGAGTTTTAGGGACCATATCGGCTAGATTGGGGAAAGATTAGATCCGAGATCCCTGAATATACTCGAAAAAGGTTGACACCGCAATAATTCCACTCTTACAATAATTATGTATTTATAGAAAAACCGAAATCTTTAGGAGGGGTTTTTTCATGGCACAAATTCGTATGACACCAGATGAATTACGCACCGAGGCAAATGAGACTCGTGCGGATGCAGCATCGTACCAAGAGCTACTTCAAAGAGGAGATGCACGTATTATGAAGCTGGGCTCTACTTGGGAAGGGGAGGCATTCCAAGGATTTGCCGAACAGTGGCAAGACAAACGGAAGCATGTGGAAGAGCTTATCCAGTTGTACGAAGAGCTGGGAGCACAAACGGAAGATATTGCGAACGTTGTGGAAACGACAGACCAAGAAATCCGTAGCCGCATTGGATACTAATTCATTTTACGAAAGCGCAATCGCGATTCATGTTATTGTGGATTGTGATTGCTCTTTCTTTTGAGAGAGGTGTTTTTGTGTACATAAAAGTAACGGTTGACTTGCGTAATTATTCAGAAAAGGAAATTGATTTGCGTCTATCCGACCAATACACTGTGCGCAAGTTCATCGACATTGTGTGGGAAGTTGAAAAGCTGAATCAACAGCGGCGAGAGGGGGATTATATCCGGATTGAAAACAAAGCGCGGATACTTGCGGGAGATCAGATCCTGGGAGACCATGGTGTCACAAATGGTGACCGTTTAGTGATACTGTGAACATCGGCCATAGGAGAGGGGCAGAGTTGGAAAAATGAGTGAGAGAAAACGACTTTATTTAGAAGAACGACTAGGTATGCGGTTAGGTAAAGATGAAAACGGCTATTATACTATTACATTTCAAAATGAAGAGATTCAATTAAATGATACGTTAGAAGCAAGGGTACTAGACGGTTGTGATCCGCTCACTACGAGAGAAATCGAACAAAATGAAGACGACTTTGTCATTAAAGTGCGACCAGTGGTCCCTTTGAGGCCGTTTGGTACGCTTAAAAACAAAGAAGAAAGTGTGAAACTCTTTGTTGCCCACGCATTGATCCAAAAAGTCATCCAACATGATAATGATAGACTTCATTTGATTGTCAGCCCGGAGAACGTGCTTGTCAGTGATGGGTTGGAGGTGACATTTATCCATTACGGTGTGAAAGACAGCATCCCCCCATATGAAAAAACCCCCGACAGATTATTTCTTGAATTACGTACGACATTACTAGTACTTTTGGATGGGAACTATAGATTCAATGAATATATGAATCATCATGATACATTAAAATTATCACAAAGAGCAACAGCTCTCAGTCAACAAACAACGTTAGAAGGATTACGTGAACTTGTTTGTGATTGGATTCGAGAACAGGAGCAACAAGAGAAGCAATTACATAAAGTACCGAAAAAAAGGTGGACCCTACAAAAGTGGATAGGCATCGGGCTCATTTCCGCGCTTGTGCCAGCGATCGTGTATATTGTGTACGTCCTTGTCTTTTTACAGCCACGCCAAGAAGCATTCACCGCTAGCCATGCCGCTTTCTTAAATGAAAACTATAGTGAAATCATTGATACCCTTGAACCGTATTCGCCAAGCAGCATGCCCCGCGTTGTAAAATATGAACTCGCGCAATCTTATGTCGCAGTAGAACCATTGCAAGACTATCATCGGGAAAACCTTAAAAATGTGCTTGTACTACAGGCTGCAGAGCCTTATTTCGATTACTGGATTGCGATTGGACGGGGCGAGAATGAAGAAGCCATTGATATTGCCCGCGGGCTTCAAGATAAAGAGTGGCTCGTATATGCCAATTTGAAGCGTCGAGAAGAAGTCAAAAATGATAATAAGCTGTCAGGAAAAGAGCGGGAAGACTTGCTCAAGGAGATTGAAGCGGAGATCGATAATTATATGCATGAACTTGAGGAATTAGCGGAGGAAGAGGAACCACTCCAGCCGAATGATGAAGGTAATCCAGACAACCGGGAAGGAAAAGACGAAGGGCAAAACGATCATGAGAAGGAAAAGGATGGAGGTGACAAATAATGTCCTCGACATTGTGGGTTTATTACGATCAGTATGTGCAAAGGGCAGCGGTAGATGGGCTCCCTGCTGTTATTGGCCAAGGGGAACAAGCGAAGGTGCGTATTTCTTGTTTACAAAAAGACATACAAGTCCGTGATCAAGACGGTCAGTGCTTGATTACGTGTGGAGAGGAAGAGCTTTATACCCTTTCTTCTGGTGAATCATGCAACTTGGACATAGACGGTCAACCGTATTCTTTTCTATATATAAAAGAGGCTCCGAGTAAAAAAAGATATTACATGGGTCATATGAATCTTGTGACCATTTCCAATAAGTCTGCTGCCAATGTTGTTTTACCGTTAGATATTCAGGCGGATTGCACGTTGCTCTGTGAAAGGAAGAAATGGACGCTCTATCCGAAAGAAGGGACGCAAGCTCCATATGTGAATGGAGTGAAAGTGTCCACACCGACCCGTATATTAGACGGTGATGAGCTTCTTTTTGGACGCGTGCTTTTGAAAATTTTAGATGGGGATATTTTGGCAGTTGAAAGCAGTGAACCTTATGAAACGACGTTGACCCAGGTAGAAACGCCAACGTCCCTTATGCAGCAGCAGTATCCTATTTACCGTCGTACGCCGCGTATGATCTATGAACAACCGACGGAAAAAGTGGATTTCTCTATGCCGTCTGAAGAAGTGGATGATCCGACTCGGCCACTGTGGTTGGTTTTGCTGCCGCCGGTTTCAATTATCGTGATCATGGTCACAATTTCGATTACATTGAAACGCACGTGGATGTTGTTCATGTCTGTCCCGATTATGACGGTAATGGCGTTTGTGGCGACAATGATGTTTTTTCGCGAGAAGAAAAAACGGAAGCAAAAAGAAGAAAAGCGTAAACGTGTGTACACTCGCTATTTAGAGATGAAGCGGGATGAATTGCAGGCGCTGGCGGAAGCGCAAAGGCACGCGCTTTCGTATCATTTGCCGACGTTTGAACAGATGAAGGATATGACACTTCGTGTCAGCAGCCGTATTTGGGAGAGGACCATTGATAACGCCGACTTTTTAGATGTTCGAATTGGACGCTCGTCTGTACCCGCCAGCTTTGAATTAAATCAACCGGGTGATGAGTTATCGAATCGTGATCGGGATGAGCTGATGGAGGATTTTGAGCGGTTACGTGACAAGTATTCACACCTAGAGGATGCCCCGCTTCGTTTAAGTGTTGCCCGCGGTGCGCTCGGATATGTCGGAAAGCCTTCCATTGTGGAACGTGAAGTATCGCAAATCATTGGGCAACTCGCTTTTGCGCACAGTTATCATGACTTAAGGTTTGTCGCGGTTTTACATGAAGAACAGCGCAGGAAATGGGAGTGGATGCGCTGGTTACCACATTTTCAATTGCCTGGTTCAGAGGCAAAAGGCTTCATTTATGATGAAAAGGCGTGTGAATACATTTTAAATCCATTGTATCACATGCTGCGTGAGCGAGACTTGGCGCAAAAAGAAGAATTTGAGAAGAAGAAAGAAGGAAAAAAATTCCTTCCGCACATCGTTTTCTTTGTCGCAAACCGTTCACTGATTGCGGAACACGGCATTATGGAATATTTGGAAGGGAAAGATAAACAGCTCGGCTTCACCGTCATTTTTTTAACAGATGTGGCTCAAAACTTAAATGAACATGTACATACAATTGTGAAAGCAGTAAACCGAAACGAAGGGGAAATTGTTCTGCTAAGGAATATTTCGATTCATAAACGCTTCCAGTTTGATCCGTACGATCCGTCGAACGAAAACTATGCCCGCATGCTTGCCTCTTTGCATCATCAACAGGGTATGAGGCGTTCAATCCCTGACATGGTGTCCTTTATGGAAATGTTCCCAGCGGTTAAGCAGGCGAAAGATTTAAAAATCAATAAACGCTGGCAATTGAATGACAGCACTAAATCCCTTGCAGTGCCAATCGGCTTTAAAGCAAAAGATGAGGTGCTTGAGCTGGATGCACATGAAAAGATGCATGGTCCCCACGGATTGCTTGCAGGAACAACAGGATCAGGGAAATCAGAGTTCTTACAAACCTATATTTTGTCTTTAGCCGTCAACTACCACCCCCATGAAGTTGCCTTCTTGCTCATTGACTACAAAGGGGGCGGAATGGCGCAGCCATTTAAAGGGATGCCGCATCTCCTTGGTGTGATCACCAATATTGCAGAGAGTGAAAACTTTAGTTTGCGCGCCCTTGCCTCCATTCGATCAGAACTAAAGAAGCGGCAACGCTTATTTGATGAACATACCGTTAACCATATTAACGACTATACGGAACTGTATAAATCAGGTGTCGCTAAAGAGCCGATGCCGCACCTCTTTATTATTTCCGATGAATTTGCGGAGCTAAAAAATGAGGAGCCGGAATTTATTAAAGAGCTTGTATCTGCGGCGCGCATTGGGCGCTCGCTTGGTGTACATCTTCTCCTGGCGACACAAAAGCCGAGCGGAGTTGTGGACGGACAAATCTGGAGCAACTCCCGTTTTCGGATCGCTTTGAAAGTACAAAATGCCACGGATTCAAGAGAAATTTTGAAAAATGAGGATGCCGCATATATTAAAGAAACGGGACGGGGCTATTTGCAAATTGGCAGTAACGAGCAATACGATTTGTTCCAAAGCGCATGGAGCGGTGCACAGTACATGCGGTCAGCACACGAGGGGGAAGAGGAGATTGCTTATGTGACAGATCTCGGTTTAAAGCTTGTTTCACGAGCGGAGATGGAAGAGGACAGTAAACTTGAAAGCATCACCGAGATTGAGGCGATTGTCGAAGAAATTGTAACAACAACAGAGCAATTGGAGATTGTTCCGGCGAAAAGCCCATGGCTTGACCCATTGGAAGAGCGGATCTTCTATGATGCTAAAAGTTACGAAGAAGATGATTCGCAAGCATTCCCGTTTGCCCTTGCCGATGACCCGGAAAATCAACGACAATTCCCCATTAGTTACGATTGGGGCAAGAGCGGCAATTTAATGATCTTTGGTATGAGCGGATACGGAAAGTCGATGACGCTCATGACGTTACTCTTGGCATTTGCGGAAAAACGGTCGCCTGAGCAAGTTAACTATTATTTGCTCGACTTCGGGAACGGTGCTCTTCTGCCATTGCGCCAGCTTCGTCATACCGGGGATTATATTAAATTGGATGAAGGACGTAAGTTAGAAAAGCTCATTGACTACATTGAAAAAGAAATGGAGCGCCGCGGTGAGCTGTTTATGGAAAAAGAAGTGAGCAGCATCTCCGTTTACAATGAGGTGAGTGACGAGCCATTGCCATCGATTTTCATTGTCATCGATAACTATGACATCTTGCCGGAAGAGTATCCAGACCTAGTCCCGGCCTTCACTCGGTTCGCCCGAGATGGTCAATCACGCGGCATTTACGTCTTTGTAACCGTAACTGCAAGAAACGCAGTGAAGCCTGTGCTCTTAAACAGCATGAATATGAAGATTTGTCATTATATGATTGATAGAACCGATGTCACATCGTTACTTGGAAGGGTTCCATTTGCGATTGAGTCTGTCCCGGGTCGAATGATTGTCGCAAAAGGCAAAAACTGGCTTGCCCATACGTACTTGCCAGCAGAAGGGGAAACGGACTTTGAAGTAATTGAAAACGTGAAAGCACGTATCCAAACGATCAATAGCCGCTATGAAGGTTCGGCACTGCCAAAATCGATGGTCATGTTGCCGAATACCTTGACACTTGCCGGGTTTCGGCAACGCTTGGAAGAAGATCCTCAACCAGGAATCCCACTCGGCCTGAACGAAGAGACTGTGCAGCCGGTCTATATGGCTGAGGATGCAGGGGCGCACACATTGGTTGTTGGTGAACCACAGCGTGGAAAGTCAAATATGTTGAAAGTCATGCTTTCGTTCTATCTTGAGCACGATAACATTGAAAAGATTGTCGTATTTGATGGGGTCGATCGCCCGTTATTTGATTTCAATCGCCATGAAAGAGTGTCCTATGTAATGGCGCCGGAAGTATTGAATCAAGAGATGGAAGAAGCGATGCGAGTGATGGAATCACGAAAGTCTCAATATGAAGAGGCATTAAGTCAGGGGATGGAATTTCCTGCTTTCTCTCCTTATCTCTTTGTTATTGATAATGTTGCAGACTTTAAACAGGCACTGGGCATGACGAAAGAAACTGCTTTTGCGGATATGATGAAAACGTTCGGGCATTTACAGTTCCAAGTCATAGCCGCAGCAAATCATCGAGAAATCAGTTTGGGGCGCAGTCCAGTTATTGAACAATTAAAGACTGTCCGACAACATATACTTCTAATGAAAAAATCGGGGCAGAGCGTGATAAGCTTTACGATGGATCGCAAAGAGACATTGGGAGAGGGATTTGGTTACCATATCGTCAATGGGCAAGATGTGAAAATCAAAATCCCGGAAGTGGTAAAAGAAGATCTGCTTGTCCTTGTATAATATGTTAACCAGTCATCGCTGCTTTTGATTTTGTCGTCTGGCGAGGGCTGAACGAAACTTTTAAAATCGTTAAGATTCTTGACAGTAAGAATGGGGTTTTATTCGGTGAAGAAGGATGAAGCTGTGTGATAAAAACGAAGAAGGGTGTATAGGTGATGAGCTATTATTTAAATCAAATTAATATGCTGAATCATGAGATCCGAACAATTAGGAAAGGAATGGATATAGCAGGAGAGCATCGTCAGGAGCTGCTGGATGTCAGAAGTAAGTTAGTAACTGAAAAAAGCACGTTAGTATCAGATAAAAGTCATATTGATCATCCGCAATTGGGAAATGACTCAGCGCGTGGGACCATCGCATCTGACTTCGAAAGGACAGAGCGTGATATGCTTAAACAGGAGCATGTTAAGTTACCAGAGCAAGTCCAAGAAATGATCGATGCCATCGATAGTGAACGAGATCGGCTCCAGGAAAAAATCGAGAGTGGAAGACTGCAAATTCAATACCGAAACAATCGAATTAACCATTTGAGAAAGCTTGATAAACTGGCAAGGGAAAAGAAGGGGTGATAGATGATGGAAATCAAAGTAAACGTAGAGGAAGCCCTAGTAATCCTTCAAGCAGTCGGGGAGCTGGCTGGCAGTTTTCAAAAAGAAGCGGTTGATTCAACAGAGGGGCTAGACATGTTGCTAGCTGAAACCAGAGAAGTAGAAGAAATAGAGGATAAATTAAGCATGTATTTTCAGGCGTTGAGTCAAATGGAAAAGCAATTCCAGGCCTTGGTGCAAGAATATGAGAATGTGGATCTTGAACTTGCAGGGAAAATGAGGTGAAAATCATGAAAATCTTGGATGTCAATCAAGCGATTACGAAGCTTGATAAAGACATAGATCAATTGCAACGTCGCTTGGATTTTCTGGATTTGATGGATGCAGGAATTGAAAGAGTACTGAATATGGACGGGGCGTTCACTGGAGAAGGCGGGGAAGCAATCATCTTGAATCATGCGGAGTTACAGCTCCCAACGATTCGGGCATTTCGCGCCCACATCACCACTGCGATTGAAAAAATCGAAAAAATGAAGGCGTATATCCTTGAATTTGAGCCCTCTGAAAATGGGGTAGTGACGGAAGACTTTTGGGACACGCAAATGACTCGAGGGCTAGATAAAGTTGAGCAGTCAACGGAGCAGTCCAAACAAAAAGTGGATGAGTATGCGGCGTCGGTTAGCCATATTATGAATCTTGGAAAGCTAGACATAGGCCAAGTATTAAACGGCATTGAAAGTTCGCGTAAATTCGCAAGCGAAGTCGTTGATGATTTGTATATGCTTGACAATGATGGTGTCGATTTAATGGCTGACGTACAAGCGAGCCGTGCCGAACTAGACACCACAGTGCAAAAAGCGGTGGAGTGGACCAATGCAGGCGGACCTCTTTTACAAGGGGTGAATATTCAAGACGTAAGGTCGCACTTCGAAGAGATGACGCTGCATAAGGAAGCGCCAGACGTGGATATGGGTCGCTTAGATCGTGGAGATGACCGTTCGTTAGTGCAGGGAGTAGTGAATTTCTTAGGAACAGATGTAAAAACGATTCAGAATTGGGGACTGGTCGGTGTTGATGTTGCGCGTGGTGCAGCGACGACAATAATGTTTACAACGGGCATGTTGAAATTCGTGGACAATGGAAACGGTACTGTTAAATTGGTGGCCGATAAGAAATGGACAAAGCAAAAAGGAAAGTACGATTCAAAACTGGCTTCTAAAATACATGAGTTGATGAAACACCCAAAAGGGAAATATATTGTTCAACGTTATGGATATATGCCTAGCAATCTTCCAAAAGAAATAGCCGGATTAAGAAATCTACCTAACGTAGGAGTTGGAGGACTGTTGAACAGAGCTTCAGGTCCAACGGTGATCTATAAAAATGGACAGCGGTTTGTAAATTACTTCCGGCGTGGGGATGGTATTATAGGGAATTCTATAAACTTATTGAAAAATTTGCGTAACAATTTCTTACCAACAATAAAGAGCGTTGATGTGAAAAAATCACTTAAAAATATAAAACCAGGTGGCGGCGGTTGGCAAAAGAATCTCGCCCGCGCAGGAAATGTATTGGCGGTGGGACTCAACTTTATGGAAGCATTTTCGGATGCACATAAAGATAAAAGTACGGCACAAAGAACGGGTCGCGCGCTTGCAGGAACAGCTTTGGATATTGGTGCTGCATATGCGGGTGCAACCGGAGGGGCGGCTATAGGTACGATGATTTTCCCTGGCGTCGGTACGGTTGTTGGTGGATTTGTTGGCGCAGCAATTGGCGGTTTCGCAGCGAACACATTTTTAGGAGAGCCTGTACGGCAAGTTGGAGAGAAAATTGGAGCTGCAGCTGAAAAAGGTTGGAATGCCGCAGTAGATGCAGGAAAAGCTGCTTGGAATGCAGCAAGTGATTTTGGAAATGAGGTCAAAGAAGGAGCGAAGAATTTACTATCAAGCGGCGCCAAAGCGCTTGGTAGCCTGTTTGGTTAATGTAGGTGATAGGGGGATCTCCCCTTCCCTTATTTACTACTAGGGTTTTTATATTGTGTTGAAATGGGGATCTGAGGTGGGGCTGTAAGAAACATCGATTCTTTTTCTGATAAAAGTGAGGAGAAGGAAAGGTACCGATCAATTTTAAGCCTTTATCTCTTGGGTGGGGTGTTTGTTTATCTTTATAGCATTCCAAATATCTTTTTTGTGTATATTGATGATATATGGCGTTTGTTTGATGTTTTACTCTGTTTAAGTTATTTTGTGGTTAGTGCAGTTGCTGCATTTATTGTTTACCGCTTACCAAGTTATGAGCGACTCGAGACAAACTTGCTTGGTTTCACGGTTTGCTTATGGTCAATGGTGGAGAGCAATTTATATGGGATACAGGCGCTAGTGGATCAACCATTCTATCAAGAGCTTTATATCGATCTTCTATTGATCCAATTATTTTTAATTTTATTTTCATTGATCAAGTGGATCCCAGTTCGTACACGAGAAAGGATAGCCCGTATCGTAACCATTATACTTGGCTCTTTTTTTATATTTCATTTGTTAGGGATTTTTGCTTCCACCAAAGGCATGGGTATTTATGTGTTTTTGTTCGGTAAAGAGGTAGCAGTAGCTCTCATATGGCCAGGCATAGCTCTATTTTTCTCTGGATTTTGGACACATGTGACCATGGCCGGAGGTATAGACTTAGGTGTTACTCCAAAAGAGCGAGCGCGAATGATCGGAGAAGAGAAAGCTATTTGGAACAAGCGATTGGATACAGACGTATAGTCCCGTACTTTGTAGAGGTTCCGAGTGATATTGATGAGTCCAAGATTGACAGGGATGAATAAAATATATTTTTGAAAAAGCTATAAGCTGTTGTAGAGAATAATTTGGTACGATAAAAAACGGCTTTAGGAGAGCCTGTGTGACAAGTTGTAGAGAAAATTGTTGCTGCAGCTGCGGAATTGAGGTGCAAAATTGTGATAAATGTTAATCCTTCTACTCATACATACGAAAAAAAGGAAAGTTTTCTCTTTATTTATAGTGGGTATCATTTTTTTTTCGGGGTGTTGGTTCATCTCTATAGTATTCCCAATATCTTTTTTGTTTACCTAAATGACACATCACGTTTGTTTGCCATTTTGCTGTGGGGAAGTTATTTTATTGTGAGTGCCATTTCTGCATATGTACACTATCGTTTTTCAGACAATATTCGATTGGCAACTTATTCGTTTGTATTCACTGCAGGTCTATGGTCAATGGTGGCCATTAATTTATATGGAATACAGGCGCTGGTGGATCAACCATTTTACCAAGAGCTC
Organism: Siminovitchia fortis; assembly: GCF_007681465.1. Classification (NCBI taxonomy): domain Bacteria; kingdom Bacillati; phylum Bacillota; class Bacilli; order Caryophanales; family Bacillaceae; genus Siminovitchia; species Siminovitchia fortis. The sequence goes on along the minus strand of NZ_VEKZ01000008.1, from coordinate 60,259 downwards.
TATATTAATCTTCTGTGGATTCAATTGTTGTTTATTTTATTTTCATGGATCAAGTGGATCCCAGTTCGTACACGAGAAAGGATAGCCCGTATCGTAACCATTATACTTGGCGCTTTTTTTATATTTCATTTGTTGGGGAGTTTTGCTTCCACCAAAGGCATGGGGATTAATGCATTTTTGTTTGGTAAAGAAGTAGCGGTAGCCCTCATATGGCCAGGCATCGCCCTTTTTCTCACTGGATTTTGGACACGTTTGATTATGGCTGCAGGCATAGACTTAGACATTACGCCAGAAGAGCGGGCCCGAAGGATGGCTGAAGAGAAAGCACGCGAAGAGGCGCAGAAAAGAAAACCATCAGAAGAAATGCTGTCAAGTGGACGTTACTTGGAGTATGGAGAGTTGGATTATTACATTGCAGAGGGAATAAGCAGTTATCGGGAAAAGGGATCGAAGACATTTGAAGATGTGGAGTTTTTATATGTAGAGAATGGCGTCCGTTATTTTAATCGCTTGGATTGGACTCCAACAAAAGAAATGATTTTGTACAAAGAGAACGGGCAATGGTACTGTCAGACAACAGGGCAAGAACCTGAACGAGTGTTGTTGCCAGAGCATCTAGAAGAGGAAAAGCAAGAATTTGAAGTCGATAAACGTGAATATTTGGAACAAGCAATTGAATACAGACGTATAGTCCCGTACTTTGTAGCGATTCCGAGTGACATTGATGAGTCCGAGATTGACAGGGGATGAATAAACTATTCAAAACTGGCTTCTAAAATACATGAGTTGATGAAACACCCAAAAGGGAAATATTTTGTTCAACGTTATGGATATATGCCTAGCAATCTTCCAAAAGAAATAGCCGGATTAAGAAATCTGCTTAGAGTAGGAGTTGGAGGTCTGTTGAACAGAGCTTCAGGTCCAATGGTGATCTATTATAAAAATGGTCAGAGGTTTAAATTACCACCGGCGTGAAGCTGGTCGGAGTAATGCCGTGAACTTGTTCAAGAATGTAAGGAACAATTTCATACCAACAATAAAGGGCGTTGATGTAAAAATTCACTTAAAAATATAAAACCAGGTGGTAGCGGTTGGCTTGCCGGAACAGCGTTGGATATTGTGGCTGCGTATACCGGTACAACTGGAGGGGCGGCTTAGGTACGATGATTTTCCTTGGCGTCGGTACGGTTGTTTATGGATTTGAGGTGTGGCTGTGGGAAGTACCGAATCTTTTTTTGATCAAAGAGAGGAGAAGGAAAGTTACGGATCAAATTTAGGCTTCTATCTTGTGTTTGGGCTGTTTGTTCATCTTTACAGTATTCCAAATATCTTTTTTGTTTACATAAACGATACTTGGCGCTTGTTTGCGATTGTCCTCTACGTGAGTTATCTCATTATTAGCGTAGGTTTTGCGTATGTTGTCAGTTACCACCTTTCAAGTTATGAGCGACTCAAAACGTATCTTCAAGGTATTCCAGCATGTTTATGGTCAATGGCGGCAATTAACTTGTATGGAATCCAGGCGCTAATCGATCATCCATTTTATCAAGAGGTCTATATCAATCTTCTATGGATCCAAATCTTTTTAATTGTATTCACGTGGATCAAATGGATTCCCTTTCGTATACGTGAGCTTGCAGGAAAGGCAGTGACGATTGCGCTAGGAGCCTTTTTCATGTTCCATCTGGCAGGGGCCTTTAATTCGACGAAAGGCGCGGGCATTTATGTGTTTTTATTTGGGGAGGATGCTGCGGTGGCTCTTATCTGGCCAGGCTGGGCTCTTTTCTTTTCCTTGTTTTGGACACGTGTGATGATGGTAGCGGGTATCGATTTATATATTACCCCAGAAGAACGAGCGCAAATGATGGCAGAAGAAAAAGCACGCGAAGAGGCGTCAATACGAAAAGTATCAGAGGAAATGCTGTCAAGTGGGCGTTATTTGGAATATGGTGAGCTAGAATATCCGGATGAGAGTTACCGAGAAAAAGGATCGAAGACATTTGAAAATGTGCTATTTTTATATGTGGAAAATGGTGTGCGTCATTTTAGTCGAATGAAATTTGATCCGCCAAAAGAAATGATTTTGTACAAAGAGCATGGTCAATGGTATTGTCAAACATCTGGACAAGAACCAGAACCAGTATTGCTGCCGGAATGGACGATTCAAAGAGAAGAGGTATTACATGAATTTGAAGACGATAAACGTGCATATTTAAAGCGAGCGATCAGAGATCGTCTACAAGTCCCATATTTTGTGGAATTGCCAGATGACATTGACGAATCTAGGATTGATAGGTATGAATAGTAAGAGTTTTAGGAAACGAGGGTTCGTATATAAGAGTATTGATGCTCTTATTTCATTGTCATAAAAAATAGTTTGAAGGAGGAATCTCAGGTGAGTGAAACAAATCGAACACAAGTCAGTAAAGAAAGTATGATTGTTTACCCAGGGAAAGGGAGAATGTTGATGCTTTCGATCCTGTCATTGGCGTTTGTGGCCGTGCTCGTGTGGGCGGCGTTTAATCGAGGGGAAATTGCAGAGGATGCCCAAGGGATCACCACTGTCATCGCACCCATTCTCCCCTTCATCTTGGTGGTAGGCATCCCGTTCTGTAGCATTTGTACGGTGTATTTATTGTATCGTTTTGTAAAACCGAAGCCATCGCTGCGTATTGATAAAGATGGGATTGATGAAAATGCTTCTTTTGTTGGTGTAGGCCAGATCCGTTGGGATGAAATTGAACGGATTGTGATGTATTCGATGATGGGCCAAAAAATGATTGGCATCATTCCAAAAGACTTTGAGCCATTCCTGGAGCGACAAAGTGGTGTGAAACGTGCCCTTTTAAGTATGAACAAGAAAAAAGAGATTCCGATCAGTATCCCGCAAAATGCAAGTGATGTTCCGTTAGAGGCAGTGTTGGAATTTGTTGGGCAGTTTATTGATCATGAGAAAATTGGATAGGCACATTCAGTTGTACCTCTGATTGCGATAATGAACAAACCTGAGTGGAGGGATGGACAATGATTCAGGAGAAAAAAGCATTTTCGTTATCGACAGAAGAACTAAGCGTAGCGATGCTGTTGTGTGGATACGAGCAGGCGGCGGCTGATGCGTTAAAGAACACGCGGGATTGGAAAAGTGACGAACAACTGCAAGAAGTTGTCGGAGAAGCGGAGTTGTTATTATGGCGTCGCGGCTATCAAAATGAAAAAGGTGAAATAGATCATGGACTCGAAAGTTTGATTCATCTGTTGATGAGAGCAGAGAAAAAAGTACGTTGCGTGCACGATAAAACGGTGATGCTTTTACATAACATGGGGTCTCGGAAAGTGCTTGTGCAAAAATGTGAAGATGGCATGCATAGCTTTTACTACATAGATATGACAAAGAATAAACAAGGTGAAGATACAATACAAGACTTTTATCAGTTTCCCTCCGAAGAACCGATCGACATGGAGCCCTTTATAATGTCGAGTGAGATGTTCCAGTCCTTTTCAGTTGCAAAGACCGCAAAACAAATCAACGAATTGCTTTCTGAAGGAGAACATCCTCCAGCTATGCAGGCATTCATGGAATCGTTTGTGAAGAGTGGATGTTTCCTCAATAATTTTTCATTGATCAAGTCTGACTACATCACAGATGAGAATGAGATTCCGGAAATACATTTGTTTTTACCGTCAAAATCATGCATTTGGTATATCGATTACACGGAAGTAGATACGCAAGGTCAAGTATACTTCTATCCTATAGAAGCATCTTCATTAATTCAGATGATCATGACACGGATAAAAATGTGGTTTGGTTTTTAAAAAAGAGCGGATGTGCCTATGGAGGGATGGATGATGAACTTGTTAAAAGAAAAGAGGATCGCCTTATCGACAGATGAATTTATTGGAGTGCTCGCCTTGTGCGGTTATGAGGATGTGGCACGTGAAGCCTCATTGCTAAAGCGGGATATGACAGAGGAACAGCTAGGCGCTTTCGCGCATCACGTAGAAAGGCTGTTAAAGCATCGCGGTTATTGGGATGAAACCCGTTCAACACAACTAGTCCAAGAAGTAGAAGACCTGATTCATGCTGTGATAAAGGCGCCAAAAAAGGTTCGTTGCGTATATGGACAGTATGCATTAATATTTCATCATCTGGCAGATGGAGGCAGGATTGTCCAACGTTTCGAAGGTATGGATCATATGTTTACGATGATTAGTGGTAATCTTGATTATGTAGAGCATCTGATCGACTTTTATGGTTTACCTGAGGAAGAGCCAAAAGAGGGGGTCGCACCATTTAAGATCGAAAGAGAACTGTTTGATTCCATGGGTACATATACAGATGAAGAAATAGACGCAATTTGTGAGGATGAGGATCATCCAATCTCTTTCCGCTCCTTTTTAAGAGACTTTCAAGAACGTCATGCTGCTTTTGATTCAATTACGTTTATGTTCGGGGAAGAAGAGGAAGAGGAGCAGCGCGATGAGCCAGTATATCTATTTTTAAGAGGAAAGTCGTGTGTGTGGTTTCTAGATTATAGCTTCGTAATGGAAGCAGATGAAATAGATGTATATCCTGTGGAAATGAAGGAATATATGAAACTGATTGCAGAGGAAGAGCTTCCAGCTTGGTTGGAACGGAATTAACATCACAGAAGTATACTTTTCTTGGTGGCGAGCTTTCTAAAGGAGCTCGTCATCTTACTATGCGATCAAGAGTGATCTCCAATGGAATTTCCATATAAAAATAAAGATTGCTACGTGTTTACATTGAAGATACTGAAAATGTAAAATTTGTCAGCCCTAATATAACTGATTTTATTAATGAATTAAAAAGCCAACCTGGCAAAAAAATTTGGATCGTTGGTGAAGGAGAACTGTTACATTCTTTTATACAAGAGAATTTAATTGATGAACTTATCGTAACAGTTGCACCAACCATAATCGGCAAAGGAATTCCTTTATTTAAAGAGGGGGATTATCAATTAGACCTTTCATTGAAAGGAACAAGGAACTTTAATCAATTTGTTGAATTGCATTATGAGGTTAAGAGGTAAAACGTCTGACAAATAAAAAAATATGCAAGTAAAAGCTCTCCTTATTATAGCTGTTTTAAAAAAACGCACGTTCGAAAAGTAAGGAATATTTGTGATTTAAAATAATAGACCGTTTTTTAATGAAGAAAGCTAGTCACAAAAGTGATTAGCTTAGGTTGAATAATTCATTGGTATTTATCTTAAATTCTTTAAAATGGTTTGAGGTAACAATTTCCCCTAGATTAACCAGAGTGAATTGAATCTCTCCATCTTGATCCAGGAAATAAACCATTATACGATTTTCCATAGGGTCTACTATCCAGTATTCTTTAACACCGAAATTCATGTATAAATTCAGCTTTGTAATCATATCGTGCGATTTATTTGAAGGACTCAATATTTCAATAATAAAATCAGGAGCTCCGATGTATTCATTTTCAGTGAAGTTACCTTGGTTACAAACTACAAATAGATCGGGGACAACTGTCTTTTTTTCATCTTTACTTTCGTTATTAAAGACGACGTCAGTTGGTGCAGCGAATACCTTGCATTTACTCCCCTTCAATAAATTGTATAACTCACCGTGCAAATAAGATGATATCTCTTGATGTTTGATGCTTGGAGATGGAGTCATATATATAACACCATCGATAAATTCTAACCTTTTATCTGTTTTCTTCCGTTCAGATTCAAATTCTTCATAGGTGCTATACCTTTCATTTAATAAACTCAAAGCAATCACCACCCTAAGTCAATTATACTCGAATTAATAACCAAAAAGAAATAATGATGCGCGACACCCTCGCATTTGATTCGGAGGGGGATATACACTTCTATGAGGAATTGGGATTACTTATTCCGCCGAGCGCAATTAATAATATCCTCTGATATACCTTTCGATGAAATTGTGTCAATTCAATGAAATCGTTTTCTGGAAAATGGATAAGATCAAGTTCTCTCTAAAGGGGTAACAGTGCCTTAAAGAAGGTGCGCGTAGACCTCCGCAATTTTCAATACTTTAATATCGGCGTTATATCAACGTTTACAGGTTATCTCATTTATGATGGGGCAGCCTGTTTTTGTTTAAAAAAAGATAAGTGAACCCTGATAGAGGGCGTTTATTATATCCTTTATCCTTGTTTAAACCAATGCCGGGATATGAGATAATATAGTAATACACCAGATCAGGGAACAACTCCGTTTATTGTATGTTTTCGTGTGTTTTTTAAAAAATTAAGATACGATATTTATAGCCAGATTTAAATAGGAGGTACGGAAAAAGAATGAGTGGATTTCCGAAAGATGCTATGCGTATGCTGAAAGAGACGAGTCGTACATTTTATATTCCGATTACTTTTTTGCAAAAGGAGTTAAAGTATTCGGTTGCAGCTGCTTATTTAGTATTTCGGGCAATTGATGAAATTGAAGACCATGAAGAATTGGACAATGATGTAAAATGCACGATCTTAATGAAAGTAAGCGAATTATTTAAACAACCATTTGATAACCAAGAGTATTTAAGAATTCTTGGACGGACAAAAGATCAAATGCCCGAAGTTACACTTCGTTTAGAAGAATGGCTGCAAGCTTGTCCAAAAGATGCCCTGCCAATCGTTACGAACGCTGCTTCTGAAATGGCATTTGGTATGGCAAAATGGGCAAAAGCAAACTGGGATATCCGCACATGTGAAGATTTGGATGACTACACATATTACGTTGCAGGACTTGTTGGAGTCATGCTGTCGGACCTTTGGGAGCATTATGGCGAAGAAAAAACAGACCGGGAACTTGCCATTGGTTATGGGCGCGGGCTTCAGGCCGTAAACATTTTGCGCAATGAAAAGGAAGATTGGGATGAACGTGGTGTAAGCTTCGTACCCGACGGCTGGAATCGTGCAAAGCTATTTGAATATGCAGAGGTAAACTTGGCAAAGGCAGATGAATATATGAAGTTTCTAAAAAAGAAAAGCATTTTATTATTCTGCCGTCTGCCGCTTGCCCTGGCTCAGAAAACGTTAAAAGCGATGAAAGAGGGACGGGAAAAAATCACACGTGCAGAAGTAGAACAAACGGTAGAAGAAGTTCAAATCAGTTAATTCCATGTTTCAGGTGCAGAGAACGCTTTAGATTTATTAATCCCCGTCTCCCCTATGGAGCGGCTGCGAAATCTGTAAGAATATTGATGATAAGGCAGGTGTTGGCGTTGGCCAACTCAATCGAGCAAAGGAAATCTGAGCATATTCAAATCACTTTGAATGAAAAGGTTACAGGGGAGTCGATTTCCACAGGATTAGAGTCGTTTACGTTCATCCACAATGCGCTCCCCGAAATCGCTTTTGACGAAATCTCCATTGAAACCACATTCCTCGGCTTTGAATGCAAAACGCCGTTTCTCATCAGTTCCATGACGGGCGGGACAGCCCTTGCCGAGACGATTAACCGGAACTTGGCCGCAGCGGCCGAAGAACGGGGGTGGGTGCTTGCGCTCGGATCCACCCGGGCACTGCTCGACAGCGACGGACATTCCTCCTCTTTCATGATGAGGAAGTACGCACCGAGTGTCCCTGTTATTGCAAACCTTGGTGCTGTTCAGCTCAATTACGGATACGGTGTCGAAGAATGCAGGAAAATTATCGGGATGACTGAGGCGGATATGCTCGTCCTTCATTTGAACAGCATCCAAGAAGTGATTCAGGAAAAGGGAGATACGAATTTTAAAGGGTTATTAAAGAAGATTGAACAATTGTGCAGCACGCTGGAGGTTCCGGTCGGAATCAAGGAAGTTGGATGGGGCATCGATGGCCAGACAGCCAAAAAGTTAGCTGAGGCCGGTGTGGCGTTTATCGACGTGGCCGGAGCTGGAGGCACATCCTGGAGCCAGGTGGAAAAGTTCCGTGCCAAAGATCCCATCCGGCGGGCTGCCGCGCAAAGCTTCAGCGAATGGGGGATTCCGACGGTGGAATCGATCAAGCTGGTCCGCGGAGAAATTGGGGACCGTCCGCTGATTGCCAGCGGCGGGATGCAGACGGGGCTGGATGGCGCCAAGACTATCGCGTTGGGTGCCGACCTGGTCGGATTCGGGCGATCCATTCTGAAAGAAGCGACCCAAAGCCCGGAAGATGTTATTGAAGTAATGAAAATCCGCGAAATGGAACTTCGGATGTCGATGTTCGGAATCGGAGCGTCGACAATTCAAGAATTGAAAGGAACTCCCCGCCTGAAAGAACGATGATAGTGGTATGAGGGCCTCGAAAATTGATGCATATTGCTCTATTTGGAGGGTTGCAAATTGAATCGCATTTTCATGAACGGAAAATTTTTTACAGCGGATCAGAAAAACAAAGAGGCCAATGCTATGATCGTCAGTAATGGAATTGTTACTTGGGTTGGAAAAGAGGAGGATATGCCTCCTGTTCAGGGAGAGAAGTATGATTTGGAAGGTCGCCGCGTACTTCCCGGGTTCATTGATGCCCATCTTCATCCGTTGCTGCTTGCGGAAACATCGAAGCAGCTTGCATGCACGCCGCCGGGAGTGACATCCATTTCAGGCATGGTTCAAGCGTTGAAGAAGCGGCTCAAAGGGCAAGGACCTGATTCATGGATAGAAGGCTGGGGGTATGATGAAGGCAAATTGGATGAAGGCAGGGCGCCGAACAGGCATGACTTGGACCAGGCGGCCAGTGATATCCCGATTGTTTTGACACGGACATGCACCCATATTCTTACCGTGAACAGCAAAGCTTTGGAAATTGCCGGAATAACAAGGGATACGCCAGATCCTCCAGGCGGAAAAATTGATCGTGATAAACTGGGAGAGCCGACAGGTGTACTGCGTGAAAGTGCAGCCGATTTAGTGAAAAGTAAAATGCCTGTAAAAAGCCTTGAACAAAAGGCCGCATTGCTGGCGGAATACAGTGACACATTTCTTGCCAAGGGTGTTACTGGCATTACAGAGATGATGGGAGAGCATAACCCTATCGATTATTATGATTTATATAAAGCTGCAAGGAAAAAAGGGCTGAAGCAAAGGGCGGCCCTCTATTACAATTGGGATGCGTTCCAGCAGTTTGACCTGCATGAGCCGGCCATTTTTGACAGGGAACAGCCTGTTTATATCGCTGGAATTAAATTATTTGCCGACGGCAGTATTTCCGGCCAGACAGCTTGGGTAAACCCCGCATTTCTGGGAGACGGTGAAAATTTCGGGATTTCTACAACCTGTCAAGAGGAGCTGCTGGCAGCAGGGGAAGCGGCAAAAAAATACGGTATCCAATTGGCCGTTCACGCAATGGGGGAACAGGCCATTGACCAGGTCGTTGATACGTTTTACAAAAAAGCCGATTGGCTGGATGGGGCCCCATCTGTTCGAATCGAACATGTGTCGCTGCCGACGGAGCAGGCACTCCGGCGTGCAGCTGAGTCCGGAATCGCCTTTGTGACCCAGCCCATTTTTTTATATGCCGAAATAGAAAGCTACCTGAACAATTTAGGTGAAGAACGTTCGAGAAAATCTTACCCGGTCAAAGCCATTCTGGAAAAAGGAATTCAAGTGGCTTTTTCATCAGATGCGCCTGCCACTGCATGGGATGATCCCGTGAATCCATTTGTCGGACTGGAAGCGGCCGTGAACAGGAAGGCTTACAACGGGACAGATATTGGACAGGAGCAGGGCATTCCGCTTGAAACAGCGGTCGAGCTTTATACGAAAGCGGCACAGGAAGTTACCCGGATTCCTTTCGTTGGCAGGCTTGCTCCGGGATACCATGCTGACTTCATCGTTCTTGAAAAAGATATCTTTAAGGCGGACAAAGCCGAAATTAGCAGCATGAACGTAGAAGAAACGTATATGGGCGGAGAAATGGTATATCAGAAGACGAGGGTCTGAAGGGAAAGGGTCCTTGTTGCTGCTGTCATGTAACCAAAAAAATACTTGAGTTCGTGTTATCAAGGCCTAAATCGTAGAAAGTCAAAAAAATAAAGGGCAATACATATTAGTCATGTAAAATATGTATTGCCCTTTTATCTTTTGCTCAACAAATCACGCCCGATTGCAGCTTAGTCAAATCAAAGTTTTTATAGAAAAACTTAGTGAGACATGTGGGAATCGACTGGCTTCCATTGGAACTGATTAAAGCAACTGCACTTATTCTTCATTTCACTTGCAGCAGACGAGGTGCTGTTGTGGTAAGCAATGCAATCACAATAAAGCAAGCTAAGGAAGAGGCAATGCAAGAAGTGCCGTTTGCGATGAGTGAGTAAAGAAAAGCAGATTGGCCTGGAGGTGCGTACTGCCCCCAGAAAATGATTCCGGCGATGAAGTGCCAAATATATCTTGCAGCGCCGCCAATCAATACAGCACTTAATAATAACAAGACTAGCATGACTTTTCCTTCAGATTTCAAAACATTTTTTATAGCAGGTGCAAGCAATCCTGCTGCACCAATAAAACTGAATGCAATAAAATATTCAATTAATCCTTGAAGAGGCGTCAAAATTTGTCCGGCAGCATCCCCTGTTACAATTTGCAGCAGGCCCCACAAAAATCCTGAAGCAAACCCGGCCTTTATTCCCCAGCGAAGCGACACGATAAAAATGGGTACCATGGAAACTGAAAACTTAATTGCCGGCGTTATTTGAACGGATGGGATCATATCAAGCATCATTGCAAATGCCGCAAAAATCGATACCTCCATCAGTGCACGTAATGACATCTTTTCTCTTCCCATAAAAAAACCCCCTATGATATGATGACCGACCGTAACCATAGGGGAACAACGGCAATGATAATCTTATTGCCGTTTATATACCATCCCTGCGCTAGCATTATCTAACAGGTTCAAAGGGTCCGGAACGAGTCCGCTCTCAGCAAAAAGCTCCCCTTGGTACGCCGATTCAAATTTCTACCTTTATTGTAGTATATTTTGAATAAAATGCAATCTCTGTTATTGAGAGGAGATTCACTCGAACTAGGAATGGAGATAAAGAGGGCCGTTATCTGCCATCAGATTTTCTTTTAAACCGGCTCCCGGTATTCATATACACAATGGCAAAAATAACGATGATAATAAATAAAATAAGACCCAAAATGAACAGTAACTGGTTTTCCAAAGCTTCACTTAATCCCCACAGCAAGATACTAAAACAAATGCCGTACATTATTTTGCCCATAAATTTACACAACGCCGTTTCGTCATATTGGGCTTTTTCACTGTCAGACTTCGTATTGTAGCCGGCAATCAAAAATGCGCCTTTCCCTTTTGACAGTATGACGGCGAAAATGAGGAATGGAATGAGAATGATAATATTTATAATGAATCCGGTCATAGCAGCAGCCTCTCTCGTATAAATTTCATGCTCCTGATTATTATACCAACTGCGGCACAAGGTTTGGCCGATAAAAAAGTAAATCAAAAGAAAACAAAGTTAAATTGGGGTTATTCCAAAGAATAATCATTTTACAGTTCTTACCTTTTCAAACCTTTGGTATTATTAGAGTAATTAAATTAAAAAATGGGGAGTGGTTTGTTTGTTATCCGGTCCAGTTAGTACAGGTAGTATCGTTGGTGTCGTGATCATTCTTCTAACCTTACTTCTAAATAAAAAGTCAGCAGTTTTAGCAAAAATTCCATCTTATTTAGGTTTATTGGCATCAATCATCATATTCATCATAAGTTTTGAGATTAGAGGTTTTGAAGGTGCCGCATATGGTATTTGTGCGTTTACAATCCTTATTTTTACCATCTTGTCCTTTTATATATCTATAAAAATATCAAAAGTAAAAAAACATTAAACTCTAAAAATAACCCCTTGATTTATTTTAGGGGCTTTTTAGACAGCCCCCTTAAAAACTCTCCACTTCCTTTACGGCGTCCGCCGCTTTTCCATCTTGTTTATTCGGATTTAAAATCATAAGCAATATAAAGACGCAGCACACGAGCGCACTGGAAATCAAATAAATCGATTGATAACCGTTTGCTGCGGTAATGATCCCGAAAATATATGAACCAAGCGCAATTCCGCCATCGAAGAAAGTGTAAAAAGTGGCGGTGGCATACCCGCTTCGCTCGATACTCGTGGATTGAATGGCAAGCGTCTGCATACTCGGCACTAAAGATCCGTATCCAAGCCCGATCAATGCACCGGCGGTCAAAAATGTGGCGGCCGAGCTTGTATATGCCAGCATAATCAGCCCGGCGATGAATAAAACCAATCCGGGGTACAGGACGTATTGAGGTCCTTTCAGATCAAACAACCTGCCTGTGAACGGTCTTGCAAGAAGCATGACAGCGGCAAAGACGAGGAAAAAGGTACTTGTCATGCTCAGCAGATTTTTTCCTTGGGCATAGATGGATAAATAAGATAGAATGCTTGCATATGAAAGGCCTGTCAGACAAGCGAGAAAGCCGACAGGTATTGCCTTTTTCTCAAAAAAGTCGAAGAATTGGCAATTAGCAAAAAGTCCCCTTCGGATAAAGCATATCCAAAGGAGGCAAAAAAAGTGTAACTATTAATAAACGGTACTTTTTTCAAATCACATTTCTCTCATTTTTCAAATGCAGTGGCTATCTTCAGTGCATCCATCGGGTTGCTCACTTGGTCGATGGCGTAGACTACCTGGCCGTCCTGCCACAGGATCCGGGTGTTCTTTCCTTCCGCATCAAGAAAGGCATGTCCATGCGGTTTTGGAACAGGAAGTGTGTGGTCCTCCAAAAATTGTACGGCATCACGGGCGAGAGCCGTTCCTTCTTCACCATTATTGGTAAATGCGTGTGATGAAAGAGCCCAGCGTCCTTCATTCCAGCTTGTCCATACAGAACCAGCACCTGCATCTTGATAACCCGTTATATGATGTCCCAGGTCAGTTGGTTGTCCGCCAATTTCACTGAAATTCTCAAAAGCTATTTCCTCATCTGCAGCTTCTTGGCTTTCGTATTTTTTTACATCTATCCGGGCTATCCGGTCAGCTGCACCACTGTCATTGACCAGTTCTTCATTATTGATCGGTATCGGCTCATCACTTTGAAAAAAAACAACCGAGTAACGATTTTCATCCGATTTAGTTGTTGCCGTCAGGTGCTTGCCATTATTCAGGGGGAGTTCATTTGGAAGCTTGATCGTTAAGTTTGTATGGAATTGGTCTTTCACGGCCTCGATGACTTCTGCTTGTGTCATACTGTGGTTCGAGTTGTCCACCTCGTCTGTAGCTTCTTTGGCCTCACCTTCACCTGCTTTTTCCGTTTGGTTCTGATCAGCGGCAGGTTTTTTGCCAGGTGTCGTGGCATTATTAGAACATGCGCCTGCCAGTAAAATTAGAGACAATAGAAGGCCAGTTTGCAGCATTTTTTTCATCAGTGCAATCCTCCTTGAAGCCAAGTAAGTGCATCTGGTTTACTTTTCCCTTGATGAATGGAATGAAACAACTTCGAGGTATACAGATATTGTTGGGGTAAAGGATACTGATGGAAGGAGAGGGTTTGATTTTGGAAGAAATCCATACAAAAAAACAGACAGCGAGAGTTCAAATCGTCGCTGTCTGTTTTAATGAAAAAGGGAGTTAAAGTACCCTTTTTGCACCCGCATATTTGGATTTCCAATAATAAGGATCATTGATGGATGTAATGGATACACCTTTTCCTGCAGAGTGGATAAATTTATTGTTCCCTATGTAAATTCCGACGTGTGTAACTTTTTTCTTGGAAGTTGTTTTAAAGAATACGAGATCTCCGGATTTCAAGTTCTTTTTGCTGACAGACTTTCCTTTTTTATATTGCTCAGCTGCCGTTCTTGGAAGCTTGACGTTCTTTTTCTTAAAGGTATAGGAAGTAAAGCCTGAACAGTCGAAGCCTTTTGGAGTCGTTCCGCCATACTTGTATCGGACGCCCAAGTACTTTTTACTTTCTTTCACAATGGCCGATCCTGTTGGTTTGCTTGCTGCACTTGCGGTATTTATAGGTTGAGTGATCACTGCTGCGAATATGATAACGGCGAATAAAGAAACCAAAGCTTTTTTTAACATCGTCATTCTAGCACTTTCCCCCTGAAACTCCAGCATTTTCTTGTTTATGTTAGATATAGCATAACACGACAAATTGTGACTTTGTTTTTCAGTTATGTAACAAATGTATTACGGATGCGCCGGAATGGAAAAAGCATATATGGAGGAAGTCTTGTTAATTTTATTTAGAGTAGGACTATTTACATTAATAATTTAATTCAACTAGATTATACATTAAAAATATATTGACTATTTGTTAATTAGTGTTAATATGTTGTTAACAACAAACATTTTATATCAAAAGTATGTGTTCATTTGTGTATGTTTGAAAAGGTTTTGTTGCTTTTGGATACGCTTCCATGCAAAAGGGGGTTATTGATAGTCAAAAAGTTTAGTAATTGCTGTGAGGTAAATAAAAAGTATTAATTCAGGGGGTTATCTAGTTGAGAAAATGTTTCTTGTTATTTTTATTGTTGTTGCTGGTGATAGCAGGCTGCGGGAGTAAAGAAAGTACCCAATCCAAACCAAAAGAAAAAATTGAAGGTGTACCGGAGAGTGTTCAGGGAGACGTTAAAGTTGCTGTAATCAGGAATCTCCCTTCGGATGACCATACGAAGCAATTTTTAGATGGAGCCAGAAGTGAAGGAGAAGGCTTAGGCTTTAAAGTAGACACGTTTATTTCGGATGGGGATGATGCAAAGTTCCAAAACCTTGTATCACAAGCTATTCAGAAAAATTATGATGGACTCGTTATTTCTCATGGCAAGGAATCGTATTCATACGATATGATTAAGCCGGCCTTAGATAAGGGAATAAAGGTTGTAACGTTTGATACCGTCGCTGTTAAAAACGGCGAAAAATTGGAAGGGGTTACATATACTGCCCAAAACGACCATAAATTGGCCGAGCTTAGCCTCGATGAAGTTGCCAGTTACACAAAAGGTGGGGAGCCTGTTAATGTCATTAAATTATGGTTTGGAGGATTACCGCCTCTTGATAGCAGGGAAGAGATTTATAAAAAATATGAAAAAGAAGGCAAGATTAAAACGTTAGAAACGATTGGGCCGTCCAATATGCAAAATGTTCAAGGGGATATTGCCTCAGGTGTTAGCTCAATCTTAAGCAAGTATCCGGAAGGAAAAGTGGATGTTATTTGGGGATCTTGGGATGAAATGGCTAAAGGAGGATTCAAAGCGCTTAAAGATAATAAACGGTCTGATATTAAATTGGTCTCAATTGATATCTCCAATCAGGATATTAACATGATGCTGGAAGAGGGGAGCACATGGGAATCTACAGCTGCTGTTGATCCCTACTTAATCGGTGTAATGAATATGCGTTTGTTAGCAAAGAAGATTGCAGGTGAAGATACACCGGAAACATATGCGCTTGAACCGAAATTGATTAAAAAAGAAGATTTGTCGTCTGAAACGACGATGGATAGTTTGGCAGAAGTAGTCGAAGGTTGGGGAGAGTCCGATGACTTCAACGAAGACTGGATGAAGAAGCTCAGAGAAAATTAATCAATGGAAAAGGAAGAATGGCCCATTCTTCCTTTTCTACAATCTGGTAATCAAAACTTAAATAGGTGAGCATATGGAAAAATCTGAAAAAACACTACTAAAAATGGAAAATATCAATATAGAATTTCCAGGAGTAAAGGCACTGACAGATGTCCACTTTGAAATGGAAACAGGCTCCATCCGCGCATTAATCGGAGCGAACGGAGCAGGTAAATCAACCTTAATGAAAGTCTTGTCAGGTGCTTATAATCATTACACTGGGAAAATCTCCTTTAATAATGAAGAAGTTATTATTAAAACTCCAAAAGACGGGAAAGATCTAGGGATTGATATTGTTTACCAGGAAGTAGATACAGCTCTTATTCCCCATTTAACAGTCGGCGAAAATATCATGTTAGACATGATCGTTAATGATATGGGCAAAAGACAAATAATAAATTGGAGAAACATACATTATGAGGCCAATAAGGTTTTGGAAAGGCTAAATATTAAGATTGATACGAAAAAAATCGTATCTCAATTGGATTTAGCGGATAAGCAAATGATCTTGATTGCAAGATCTATTGTTAAAGAAAGGAAGTTTTTAATTCTTGATGAGCCGACAGCTCCTTTAAGTAATAGGGAAACAAAAGAACTTTTTAGGATTATAAAGGATTTGGCGGAAAATCAGAATATTGGTGTAATATTCATCTCTCACAGGCTTCCCGAGCTTTTTGAAATCTGTGAAGACATCACCATTATGAAAGATGGAAAGGTTGTGACAAGCCAGCCTATTAGCGATTTAACGACCCAGCAAGTTGTTGAACTGATGTTGGGTAAGACATTCGAAGAAGAATTCACCAGGGCTGACAGAAAAATAGGGAATGAGACTATATTTGAGATAAATAGCTTGAATGATAAAGAAGGAAAAGTAAATGACGTAAGTCTCCATGTAAGGAAAGGTGAAATTGTAGGGATTGCTGGTCTAGTAGGCGCCGGAAAAACTGAGCTATGCAAAACAATTTTTGGTGCCCATCAAATAGACTCCGGAGCTGTTAAGCTATATGGCAAGTCTTTGAACATAAGATCACCTCACCATGCCGTAATACAAGGCTTGGCATTGGTTCCAGAAGAGCGGCGAAAGGAAGGGGTCCTTGTGGATGAGCCCGTCTACACGAATCTCACTGCGGCAAGCCTGAACAAATATACAACGGCCACGGGTGTTTTACAACCGATGTTAGAAAGAAACACGGCTCAGAAAATGATTGGATCGCTAGGTATTAAAACCCCGAATGAGAGACAGAAAGTATCTTTGCTGTCCGGAGGGAATCAGCAAAAGGTTGCTGTCGGTAAGTGGTTGTTATCGAATGCAGAAATCTATATTTTTGATGAACCGACAAAGGGGGTCGATGTGGGCGCCAAAAAAGAGATTTTTGATTTGATTAGTGACCTGGCAAATGATCAAAAGGGTGTTATATATGCTTCTAGTGAACTATCAGAAATAATGGCCATTACAGACAGAATCTATGTCATGTATGATAACCGTGTCGTTAAGGAATTAGAAACAAGGGAAGCGACTGAAGAAGAAGTTATGTATTATTCAACTGGGGGAAATTAATCAATGGAAAAAAGTATAAAGAAGAGACCCCTTTCCGTTCTTCAATCCATAAACAAATGGGGTACTATCATTGCCATTGTAGTTTTACTTGCCTTTTTTACGATAATTATGCCGGATATATTTTTAACGAGTTCTAATATTATCAATATATTAAGAAGCATTTCTATCGTGACTATTATTGCGATCGGCTTGACCGTGTCATTATCAGTTGATGGTTTCGATCTATCGATAGGATCGTCTGCCACACTCTCCAGTTCTTTGATTGTTTCATTTTTTGTATGGTACAACTTACCGGCAGGTATTGCCATTCCTCTAGCCATTGTTCTAACATTGAGCGTTGCACTGATTAATGTGCTGTTGATTGTAAAAATAAAAATTCCAGATCTGTTCGCTACATTGTCGACAATGTTCATTTTTGAAGGTGTTGCCATGACATATACTGGTGGCGGTTCCATCAGTGAGGGGATGCCGAGACTGGACGGCTCCCCAACGGAAGGGAAGCTTCCAGTTGTTTTTGACAAGATGGGCGAGACTCCGTGGATAATCATCATCATGATTTTGGTCGTCATGATTGTTCATGTGTTTTTGAACCACACAAAGCACGGCCGCTATATGTATATGATCGGAGGAAATATAGAAGCTGCACGGTTATCCGGGATTCCGGTCAATCGGTATAAAACTTTGGCATATGTCATCTCGACTTTATTTGCAGCTCTTGGAGGAATTATATTAGCTTCCTATCTTGGATCTGCACAAATTAACTCCGGGGCTGGGTACTTGATGCCAGCAGTTGCTGCTGCATTTATTGGATCCTCTTTCGCCGGGAACGGGAAACCAAATGCTATTGGTACTTTTATAGGTGCTGCTTTGGTAGGGATTCTTGAAAATGGACTTGTTATGATGTCAGTCCCATATTATTCCCTCAACATAGTAAAAGGCATGGTGTTAGCTCTTGCTCTTGCTTCAACTTATTACAACCGTAAATAAAACGAAGGGGAGGAAATGTGAGGATGTCCCGGTTCAATCAATATTTCTTAATGAAGGAAAAAGATGTAGTGGATTATGTTTTAGAGAAAGTTGATTTTTTCGATAAAAAAAGTTATTTAACGTGTGATGAAATTGGAGACGGGAACCTAAATTATGTGTATCGCGTCTCAGACAAACAATCAGATAAATCATTGATAGTAAAGCAGGCAGGGCGTACAGCCCGCATCTCGGAAGACATCACACTTTCGACAAATAGGAACAAGATAGAATCAAATGCCCTTATTATCCATGGAAAGTATGCTCCCGGACTTGTTCCGAAAGTATACCTGCTTGATGAAGTGATGAGCTGCTGTGTAATGGAAGATTTGTCCGATCATCTCATTTTAAGAGAGGGCTTTTTAAAGCATGAAATATATCCATTATTTGCCGAGCATATTACCTCATATATGGTAAAGACACTTCTGCCCACAACTGATGTTGTCATGGAACATAAGGAGAAGAAACAGCTGGTAAAGGAATTTATTAATCCGGAACTATGCGAAATTTCCGAAGATCTTGTTTATACAGAGCCGTTTAATAATTACCATCACCGAAATGAAATCATCGTTGAGAACAAAGATTGGATTATCCGGGAAATCTATCATGATAATGAATTGCACCTTGAGGCTGCTAAACTTAAATTTGAGTTCATGAACCATGCTCAAGCTCTAATTCACGGAGATCTCCATACCGGGTCGATTTTTGCAAAAAAAGACTCCACTAAAGTGATTGATCCTGAATTCGCCTTTTTTGGACCTATTGGATATGACACTGGTAATGTTGTTGCACACCTGATTTTTGCCTATATCAATGGAGATACATATCACAAACGGGAGTTTCTTGACTGGGTGGAAAAGACTATTATAGAGGTAATAGACTTATTCAAGGTAAAATTCAGCCAAGAGTGGGATGGTTCTGTAACTGAGTTGTTAGCTAAGGAAACAGGTTTCAAGGAATGGTATCTGGACCATATTTTATCAGATACAGCCGGAGTAGCCGGACTTGAAATCATAAGAAGGATAGTGGGGCTTGCCAAGGTAAAGGATATCACTTCGATTGAGAATACGGACAGCAGAGTGCGGGCCGAACGCATTTGTTTAACTTTAGCAAAAAATTTAATAAAGAGAAGAAATGAATTTAAAGAAGGCAAAGACTATACTGAAGCATTGCATCAGGCCATTGACGAGGTGAAGGTGAAAAATGAGTGATCAGCTGTTAACAATTGAATGGAAAAATAATAAACTTGTTCTTTTAGATCAAACTGTTTTACCTAATGAAATCATATATAAGGAGTATGATTCAGCAGAAGGTGTCTGGGAAGCCATTCGGACAATGGTGGTCAGGGGTGCTCCGGCAATTGGCGTAACCGCAGCCTATGGGTTATACCTGGGGATTAAAGATGCGCCTGAATCCTCTTTTGAGGATTTCCGGAAGACCCTAAAGGAAAAATCCGAACTATTGGCTACTTCAAGACCCACAGCTGTAAACTTGTTTTGGGCCCTTGAACGAATGGAGAATATCGCAGAAACAAACAAAGGTTTACCTGTAGCCGCGCTTAAAGAGACCCTGCTTAAAGAAGCGAAAGCCATTCATAAAGAGGATGAAGAAATCAATAGAAAAATTGGAGAAAACCTTCTATCTTTACTAGAGGATGGCATGGGAATTCTAACACATTGCAATGCAGGTTCTTTGGCTACAACTAAATATGGAACAGCAACGGCTCCCATCTATTTAGCTAAGGAAAGAGGATGGAACTTTAAAGTATATTCAGATGAAACTCGGCCAAGGCTCCAAGGATCTACCTTAACAGCATTGGAACTCCAAAAGGCCGGAATTGATGTTACAATAATTACGGATAGTATGGCAGGTGTAGTAATGTCCCAAAATAAAATTGATGCCATTATTGTTGGGGCGGACAGGGTTGCTGCAAATGGAGATGTAGCAAATAAAGTCGGAACATTGGGAGTCTCAATTCTTGCCAAATATTATAATATTCCATTTTATGTAGCAGTGCCAACTCCAACCATTGATTTAAAAACTAAATCAGGAAAAGATATTCCAATTGAGGAACGGGATCCCGAGGAAGTCATCAATTTATTTGGAAAGTGGACAGCATTAAAAGACAGTAAAGTATATAACCCTGCTTTTGATATCACTCCTGCGGAAAATATTACTGCCATTGTCACCGAAAAAGGAATTGTGAGAGCTCCTTATAGGGAGAACTTGTTAAAAATATTTAATGATTTTTATTGATTATCTAACCAAGATAGGATGAGCAATAGAAAATGGTAACTTTACCTAGTGCGCGCAGAGACGAGATTGTAAACATATTAAAATCAAAAGATTATGCAGAGATATCCTACTTAAGTCAAAAATTCTCTGTTTCAGAAATGACTATTCGTAGGGATATAGATAAATTGGAGAAGGAAGGAAAAGTATTAAAAGTTTATGGCGGGGTTCGGCTGAAAGAAATCCGGGAAAAAGAATATGAAGGATCCATTGAGGAGAGGAAAGGCCGAAATAGTTTTGAGAAAAAGCTCATCGCTTTGGAGGCAGTAAAATTCATAGAAGATGGAGACGTCATTGCTTTTGATGCGAGCACAACCGCTTTGGAATTGAGCCGTCATATCAAATTCAAGAAAAAGGTGACGGTAGTTACGAACAATATCAATATAGCGGTTGAGTTATCCAGTGATCCGGATATAACAATCATATTACTCGGAGGGTTTCTAAGAAGGACATCCCTTTCAGTGTTCGGCTCTTCAATCTCCAAGTATTTGGAATCTATATACATTGATAAGGCATTCATCTCCTGCAAATCTTTAAATTTTAATGATGGAGTTACAGACAGCCTCATTGATGAAGGGGAAGCGAAGCAAGCCATTATTATGCGCTCCACCTATCTATATTTATTGGCGGACCATACTAAAATAAATACAATTGCTTTCTTTAAAATTTGCCCGGCAGAAAGTGTAAATACGTTAATTACAGATGAAGTTGTTCCTTTTAACAAGGAACAGCAAAAATGTCTAGAACAATACCGGGAAAATGGTACAAACGTAATCATAGCAAAACAATCCAATTAAATATTTGTATAGGGAGGCCGCCCAATTGATTATGGAACAAGAGAGGCGGGACATCGTCGAATACTGTAACAGACTGTTGTCCAGCGGTCTAACAAAAGGTACAGGAGGTAACATCAGTATCTTTAATCGACAGAAGCAATTGATGGCTATTAGTCCCAGTGGAATTGAGTATAACACGATGAGGCCTGAAGATGTTGTGGTTCTTGACCTGGAGAATCGGATCATTGATAGTCAACGAAAGCCCTCAAGTGAGTTAGAGATGCATTCGATCTTTTATAGAAAGCGTACAGATATAAATGCTGTTGTACATACACATTCTGTATTTGCCAAAACTCTTTCTGCGCTGAGATGGAGTCTTCCCGCAGTGTCATATCTTGTGGCTTATGCTGGAAAAAATGTCAGGTGTGCCGAATACGCCAGCTTTGGAACAAAAGAACTTGCAGAGAATGCCTTTAAAGCAATGGATAACAGAAAAGCGGTTCTTTTGGCAAATCATGGCCTATTGACCGGAGCACATGACATTAAGAATGCTTTTAATATTGCGGAGGAAATTGAATTTTGCGCAGAAGTATACTATCGTGCCAAATCAATCGGGGACCCCGTAATATTGGAGGATGAAGAGATGATGCATATGGAAGAAAAATTTAAAACATATGGCCAAAAGTAAATAGCTGTGTATTAAAGACCGTAGAAGAACTATGTTTCCTTTACGGTTTTTAATATGTTTATTGAACTATATATTTACGCTTCGCTCGGGAATTATACAGGCGTACCTCGGATTTTGGATAAATCACAAGCATTATAACCCTAAAAAGCCATGAATTGCCCCAAAAGACAGATAATCCTGTAATTTGATGAATATAAAAACTTTTCTAAAAAGATAATCTTTGTTATAGTTAGCATAATCATGAAAACACTTGCAAATTGAAGAGGGGGAGTCTGATTCGTGGGAGTAAAGAAAAGAAGTCTTTGGGGAATTTTGTTGCTTGCTTTGATGTTTGTGCTGGCTGCTTGCGGCGGTGGAGGGTCTAAAAGTACAGGCGGCGGTTCTGACAGCGCCGGCAATGAAAGCGGAAGCAGCGGAGACGGAGGTTTGAAAGATACATATACAGTTGCAAGCGATACTTCTTTCGTACCTTTTGAGTTTAAAGAAAAAGGCGAGTATGTCGGATTTGATATCGACTTGATCAATGCGATTGCTGATGAAGTCGGCTTTGAAATCAAGCTGGAAACGACAAACTTTGATGGTATCATCCCTGGTTTGCAGACTGGGTCTTTTGATATTGCCATTGCAGGAATCACGATTACGGATGAGCGTAAGAAGACGGTTGATTTCAGTGACCCATATTATGATGCAGGGCTCAGGATCGGTGTTGCCGTTGACAATGATGATATTAACAGTATTGAAGACTTGAAGGGAAAAACGGTTGCAACGAGGCTCGGATCTACAAGTGCCGATTATATTAAAGAGAATATTGAGGGAGCGAAAGCCAGCCAGTTCGAGCAATTGGATCAGGCGTATCTGGCTGTTGAAAATGGAAGTGCCGACGCCATCCTCTATGACTCTCCGAATGTAGCTTACTATATCCAGACCAAAGGGAAAGACAGCCTGAAGATGGTCGGCGAGCTGTATCAGGCTGAGCAATACGGCATTGCCTTCGCTAAAGGCCAGGATGAACTTGTGAGCAAGGTCAACGAAGCCTTGTCCACGTTAAAAGAGAATGGAAAATATGATGAAATCTATGAAAAATGGTTTGGTGAAAAACCTGAATAAGCTGTGAGCCTGCAAGGAAAGGGTGTAACCGACTTTTGTTACACCCTTTTATTCATAGAAATACATAAGAGGTGAAGCAATGATTGGCAGATTTGATTGGGCAGGTGTCATCGAATTCCTGCCGGATTTGACAAAAGGATTGTATTATACACTGCTCATTTCAGTTGTCGGGCTTTTAATCGGTTTTGCTTTGGGGGCCCTCTTCGGCATTGGACGAGTAGCCAAGAATAAGATTTTTTATATGATCTCCACTGTGTACGTTGAGGTGATCCGCGGTACTCCTGTGCTTGTCCAGGCGATCTGGATATTCTTTGCTCTTCCTTTGATCATCGGAAAAAACCTTGATTCCATTACAGCAGGGATTATCGTGATCGCGGTTAATTCAGGGGCGTATATTGCCGAAATTGTCCGGGGTGCGGTTCAATCGATCGATAAAGGCCAGATGGAGGCCGGACGGTCTCTTGGGCTGAACCATCAGCAGACGATGCTCCATATCATTTGGCCGCAGGCATTTAAAAGGATGATCCCGCCGCTTGGAAACCAATTCATCATCAGTATCAAGGACACGTCCTTACTGTCTGTCATTCTCGTGCCCGAACTGATTTTCCAAGGGCGCTTAATTGCAGCCAACCACTTTAATGCGGTGGAAATTTATACGACGGTGGCACTCTTTTATTTAGTCATCACCTTCAGTTTATCGATGATTTTACGCTTTTTTGAAAGAAGGTTGGAAACGTAAATGATACAAGTCAACAATTTGCATAAAAAATTCGGAGAGCTTGAGGTGTTAAGGGGAATTACGTGTAAGGTCGAGCCGCAGGAAGTGGTCTGCGTCATCGGGCCGAGCGGATCCGGTAAAAGCACCTTTCTCCGCTGTTTGAACATGCTTGAGGAAATGACAGACGGAGATGTTGTGATCAATGGTCATCACTTGAACGACCCGAAAACAGATATTAATGTGGTTCGTACAGAAGTGGGAATGGTTTTTCAGCAGTTTAACCTTTTTCCCCATAAGACGGTTTTGGAAAACATCACGTTGGCGCCGAAAAAAATACGGAAAATCAATAATGAGGAAGCAAAAGCACTCGGCGTGGAACTGCTGGAAAAAGTCGGGCTTTCCGATAAGGCAAACAGTTACCCAAGGCAATTGTCAGGGGGACAGCAGCAGCGGGTGGCAATTGCCCGTGCGCTTGCAATGCAGCCGAAAGTCATGCTGTTCGATGAGCCGACTTCAGCTCTTGACCCCGAACTCGTTGGGGAAGTGCTTGAAGTCATGAAGCAGCTGGCGCTTGAAGGCATGACAATGGTGGTTGTCACCCATGAAATGGGATTCGCCAGGGAAGTGGCCGACCGCGTCATATTTATGGATGGCGGCGTCATTGTTGAAGAAGATGTTCCGTCCCAAATTTTTACGGATCCCAAATCAGATCGAACCAAGGCGTTTTTAAATAAAGTTTTGTAGGAGAAGCTCCTGCTTATTCGTTCCTGTTAAAAAAAGTATAAAATTTGGATGAAGCATCTATATGGAATGATGATGTGATATGTCCAGCTTCAGGCGCCAACGGCGCAAGGATCAAGCCAGCAAGGAAGCTTATTCAGGAGGAATGTGCTCCTGCGGCACAGCCTACTCGAGGAAGCTAAGTTCACCTCGTCGCAAAGCTGCATGAAGCCTCTCAGGGATGCTTTACACGATGTGATTTAATTTAGCTGCTTTGCTATGGTGGCTGAAAAGCTCCCTCATCAAAATTCGGCTTGTGCTTGTCGCCTGAGGCTGCGCGCCTTGCGCTTTTCTTAAAAACTTTCCGCTTATACAAGCTGATAAAGGGGAATAGATAAGGAAAGTTTGAACGAAAAGGAGCTTTTTATCAACTAGCCGAGAATACTCGCGACTTCAGTCGTGCAGATGAATCGGCTTCGGTCAAGGCATGCCTTTTAGGTATGTTAGCTGACCGACATATATCAATCTTATGATTATTATCAACCCCAATATAATAGGACTTTGATGAATGCATATGTTACAATATTATTGAGGTGCTTGTCATGTCTGAAATAAAATAAGGCCGCGGATACGTCTACGCCATTCAGTATCATCTTGTTTGGTGTGTGAAGTACCGCCATGACGTTTTGGTCGGCAAAATCGATGCCGATGTTAAACAATTACTCTATCAGATTGCTGAAAAACATGACTTTTCCATTCTTGAAATGGTATCAGATAAAGATCACATCCATTTACTTATCGAGTGTTAACCACAGCGCTATATTCCAGTTGTGAAAGCATTGAAAGGGGTATCTGCCCGACTGCTTTTTAAACTCCATCCTGCACTCAAAAATCGTCTATGGGGTGGCCATTTGTGGAATCCCAGTTATTTTGTCGCCACTAACAGTGAAAATACGGAACAGCAGATCAGGCAATATATTCAGTCCCAGAAAAAGAAATGAGGTGTGTGGAGTGCTCCGGCACAAAGCGTATAAGTTTCGCATCTACCCAAATCAGGAACAGGAAATCCTCATCTCCAAGACCATTGGCTGCGCCAGGTTCGTCTATAATCATTTCCTTCAACTATGGAACACGTCATATGCTGAGACTGGTAAAGGATTGTCCTACCACAAATGTTCTGCCATGCTCCCCATGATGAAAGTCGAAGAAGAAACCAGTTGGCTGCAGGAAGTCGACAGCATCGCCCTTCAATCCTCATTGAAAAACCTCGCCGATTCGTTCACCCGATTTTTTAACAAACAAAATGGAAAGCCACAGTTCAAAAGTAAAAAATACCCTGTCCAATCGTATACAACAAAATATGTAAATGATAATATCGCCGTTAATGGGAACCTGCTGAAACTGCCCAAACTGGGACAGGTGAAGTTCGCGAATAGCCAGGACGTTTCCGGACGCATCCTCCGCGCAACTATCCGGAAATATCCAAGCGGAAAATATTTTGTCTCCCTTCTTTGTGAAGAGAAGATAGCCGAATTTCCCAAAACCAATTCCTCCATCGGAATAGACCTGGGAATTTTGGATTTCGCCGTTTTTTCAGATGGCCGTAAAGTGGATAATCACCGATTCACTGCCAAAATGGAAAAGAAATTAAAGCGTGAACAGCGTAAATTGTCCCGTCGTGCCCTTCTTGCGAAAAAGAAAGGCATCGACCTTCTTGAGGCAAAGAATTATCAGAAGCAGAGAAGAAAAGTGGCCAGAATGCATGAAAAAGTAATGAACCAGCGCACCGATTTCTTAAATAAGCTGAGTACAGACGTAATCAAAAACCACGACACGATCTGTATGGAGGACTTGAACACAAAAGGGATGATGAAAAACCGCAAGCTGGCGAAAAGTATATCCGATGTATCCTGGTCCAGATTTGTGAAACAGCTGGAATACAAAGCCAAATGGTATGGGAAAAAGGTGATCAAAATTGACAGATGGTATCCATCCAGCCAAATCTGTTCTGCATGCGGCCATCAAGCTGGCAGGCACCCCCTCAGCGTGAGAGAATGGATTTGTCCTTTCTGCCATTCTTGCCATGACCGGGATGTCAACGCCAGCATAAATATCCTGAAGGAAGGGCTGAGACAACTGTCCCTGACATAAAAACAAGAACAAGAAAACCGCAGGTACTGCGGGGTTAGCTTGGTATATAAGAGTAACCGCTGATGGCAGTGTATGCCGCTGCCATCAAGTATGCTCTGTTCCCAAGAATCTCGTGACTTCAGTCATGAGAGGTTCAACAAAAAGGGAAATCGTCTATTCCGCGGAGACATTCATCATGGCCGCTGGCGTGTATGTGAAGCGGATTTTTTAATTCATAAAAATACGATGGTGTCCTTTTTGCCAAGAGCTTATTTCCGGGAAAAGCCGTTTGTGCACATATCCAAGGAAAAGCAGGCCTTTGCCTGGGTATTGAAAAAACTGAAATGACCAGGCCAGCAGCGGTTGCTTCTGGCCTTTTCCTTATTTGACGAGATTGTGAATGGAACTCCTCTTTTTAATACCTAGGGACTAGGAAGAAGTGTCCAGTTCCCGCCTGTCGTGCTATGATGTATGTATCGAAATAGACAATGAAGGAAGTTTTATATAGAGATTCATCAAGTGTGGAGGAGGAGAAGAATATGGGTAAGGCGGGCTTGGCGGTTGAAGAGGTGTCGAAGCTTCATCTTCATAATTTTGAATTGGCCGATCAGACAGATTTGGAGCAAGTTTTGAAGGAATTGGCCGATATCAAATATGCGTTGGACCAGTCTTCGATTGTTGCAATCACTGATCAGAAGGGAAAAATACTTTATGTCAACGACTTGCTTTGTAAAATATCAAAGTACAGCCGCGATGAGTTGGTCGGGCAGGATCACCGGATTCTCAATTCCCATTATCATTCAAAGGAATTTTTCAAGGAAATGTGGGCGACCATTGGCAATGGACATGTCTGGGAAGGGGAAATACGCAATAGGGCAAAAGATGGTTCGTTTTATTGGGTGGATACGACGATTGTCCCTTTTTTAAATGAAAAAGGTAAACCTTACCGTTATATTGCGATTCGGAATGATATCACTGCGCGGAAAGAAATGGAAGAGGAAATCAGAAGAAGTGAAGAAAGATACCGTCTGATCACCGAAAATTCTTCTGACCTCATATCGACATTAGATGCGGGAGGGTGCTTTCAGTACATATCCCCATCCCATGAATCATTGCTGGGATATAGCTTGGAAGACATGAAAAGCGGAACTATTTTTGATTTGATTCATGAAGCCGACCGGAATGAACTGAAGGAAGAAATAGAACAGCTTTGGGAAAAGAAGAAAATTGCTTCCCAGCTTGAGTTTCGTTTGAAAACCAGTTCCGGAAAATATATTTACGCAGAAGCCAAGATGAATTCGATTTTGAATGAGATGGGGCATGTGAGAAAGGTCATGCTTGTCACAAGGGATATAACCGAACGGAAAAAATCGGAACAGAAAATATATCATCTGGCGTTCCATGACACGCTGACAGATCTGCCAAACCGGCGCTTGTTTATGAATGAGCTGCAAAAAACGATTGCAAAGGCAAAGAAATCTTCGAAAGTGGCAGCTATGTTTATTGATTTGGACCGCTTCAAATATGTGAATGATTCCTGGGGACACGATACAGGCGATTATATTCTCATGGAAGCGGCACACCGCATCAAACAATCACTCCGCTCAACAGACTTTGTCGCTAGACTTGGCGGGGATGAATTTACGGTTCTTCTTGGCAATGTCGAAAATGAAGCGGACGTAGAATCGCTGGCAGAAAGAATTCAAAAGGGCTTTAAGGAGCCGGTTCACATTCCAGGGAAAGAAATTTTCCTTTCCTGCAGCATAGGAATCGCGATATACCCTGATCATGGAAAAAATGCCGATGAATTATTAAAACGGGCCGACACCGCCCTTTATGCGGTAAAAGAACGTGGAAGAAGCGGCTACGCCCTCTTTAACGCTGATATGGAAGAGAAATCCTTAGAGCGAATCTTGCTGGAAATTGAATTGAGAAAAGCCGTGGAGCTTGAGCAATTTTATTTGGATTACCAGCCGAAGCTTGACTTCTCCAAAGGGACGCTGATCGGCATGGAGGCGCTCGTCCGCTGGCATCACCCTGATCTTGGCAGGATACCGCCAAACAAATTCATTCCGATTGCGGAAGAAACGGGCTTGATCATCCCGATTGGAGAGTGGGTGCTTCGCGAAGCCTGCAAACAGAATAGAAAATGGCAGGAAATGGGTTTCCCGCCTGTCTCAGTATCTGTAAATGTTTCAGTCCGGCAACTTGAACAAGCGGATATGCTCCGGCAGGTGATTGAAGTGTTGAACGAAACTGGCCTTGACCCGAAATGGCTGGAGCTCGAGGTTACCGAAAGCGTCTTTGCCGATCTTGAAAACGCCGCGGCCATTTTGGAGGATATCCGGGGCTTTGGCGTTCAGATTTCCGTGGATGATTTCGGGACTGGCTATAGTACATTCAGTTATGTTAAACAACTGCCCGTTGATACGATCAAAATCGACTCTTCTTTCATAAGGGATATCCATAAAAACGTTGAAAGCAAAGCGATTGTCAATGCCATTTTGACCCTTGCCGAAACTTTGGATATCAATGTGATCGCTGAAGGGGTTGAAACTTCTGAACAGCTTGAACTGCTGAACAGCGGCGGCTGTATTCAGGGACAGGGCTATCTGTTCAGCAAGCCGGTATCCAATGAACTGTTTGAAAAGTATTTTCACAATACCGATTTGCTGTTACCGCAGGAAGTCTCCTGATAAAGGAAAGTGCGATTTGATGCACTTTTCTTTTTTACAGAGTAAGAGTATAAGATTTTTTAGCTTTAAAATTTTGAACAAAGCCTTTTGTTGTCTAGCTCCAGCGCCTATCGACTAGCAGACTTCGCACCTCCTCCTACGATAAGTCAACATCGGCTCGTTCCTCGCCGTGTTTCCTTTATCTCCTCGGAGGCACTCCAGTCTGTACGTCGATGGGCAAGGCGCTTGCGCTTTTCTTAGTTGATTTTTCCTTTGTTTTTTCGTGGAAAAAAAGTGTATCTTCCCCTTCCCTGTTTGTAGCTTTTTCGCAGCCTTGCCGGCTTTATTTTGTTCTAAATTCATATCTTGTCCCATATTCTATTGTAGGAAAGCATGGCAAAGGGGAAGATCGCATGCGAAAAAAGACGAAAGTCACTTTTTTTATCATCGGCACCACACTCATATTTTTGATTGTCCAATATCAATTCATTCCGCGGGATTCATTTGATACATGGAATCTGCCATTGACCGGAAAAATAATATACCTGGACCCAGGGCACGGCGGCCCCGATGGTGGGGCCGGCGACAGCGAAGCGCTTGAGAAGGATATCGCCCTTGAAGTAGCCATGAAGCTGCGGGATTATCTGCAGAGCCAAGGGGCGCTCGTTTTGATGACAAGGGAAGCCGACAAAGATTTGGCAGATCCGGAGATAAAGGGGCTCAGCAGGAGGAAAACGGCCGATTTGAAGAAACGTCTGGAATTGGTCAATGAATCAGAAGCGGATCTATTCATAAGCATCCATTTGAATTCAATCCCTTCCCCGAGGTGGAGAGGTGCGCAGACCTTCTATTCACCCCATTTGGCGGAAAATAAGCGTGCGGCGAAATTGATCCAGGAAGAACTGGTCGTAAGCCTTGAGAATACGGATCGAAAAGCCAAAATCATCGAAAATATATATTTAATCAAGCACTCCAAGAAGCCGGGCGCCTTAGTTGAAATTGGCTTTTTATCGAACCCGGGAGAGCGTGCCTCTTTAATGGAAGAAGACTATCAGGAAAAAGTGGCAGCGGCCATCTACCGGGGGGTCATGAGGTATTTTACGAAGGAAAAATTAAAAGACTAAGGGTAATGCCTTGGGCAAATCAAATGTTATAGCAGAGCGTCTTTTCCTAGAAAACAACTTGAATATGTTATACTGGATCATAGGTGCAAATCGATAAAAGGGGTGCAAAAATGTTTACTGAACAACAGGCGTTCGACATTCTTAAAGAATTAAAGGATCCGCTTTTACATAAGACGTTAGAGGAAACGAATGGAGTTGCAGAAATTAAGGTCAAGGAGGAAAAGGAGCACGTAAGTGTAAAAATCGCTTTGGCCAAGACCGGAACCCCGGAACAGATGCAGCTCCAATCCCAAATTGTGCAGCTTTTAAAAGAGGCAGGCGCTGCTACGGTCGGAATCCGATTCACAGAGCTGCCGGAAGAAGAGCTGGAGAAACACCGTGCAGCCGGCGATCTTCCGGATGAGACGGCGGGAGGCCTTCTTTCACCCGACAGCAAAACAACGTTCATCGCGATTGCCAGCGGAAAAGGCGGCGTAGGAAAATCAACCGTTTCCGTCAACCTGGCTGTTGCTTTGGCACGCCTTGGCAAAAAGGTCGGGCTTGTCGATGCGGACATTTACGGATTCAGTGTTCCGGATATGATGGGAATTACGGAGCGTCCGGTTGTCAGAGGGAAAAAGATCCTGCCGGTGGACCGGTTTGGCGTGAAGGTCATTTCCATGGCGTTCTTCGTGGAAGACAATGCCCCGGTGATCTGGCGCGGGCCGATGCTGGGAAAAATGCTCAACAACTTCTTTACGGAAGTGGAATGGGGAGATTTGGACTTCCTGCTGCTTGACCTCCCTCCGGGAACGGGAGATGTAGCGCTTGATGTCCATACAATGCTGCCGAGCACAAAGGAAATCATCGTGACGACACCGCATCCGACCGCAGCTTTTGTTGCAGCACGTGCCGGGGCGATGGCCCTTCGCACGAATCATGAAATTTTGGGCGTCATTGAAAATATGTCTTATTTTGAAAGCAAGCTGACAGGCGAGAAGGAATATGTTTTTGGACAAGGCGGAGGGGAGAAGCTTGCCGAAGAGCTTCGCACAGAGCTGCTTGGAAAGCTGCCGCTTCAGCAGCCTGATTGGAATGAAGAGGATTTCGCGCCGTCCATTTACGATGAATCACATAAGCTGGGGCAGATTTATCAAAGTATTGCAGAAAAAGTTGTTCGTGCGTTGGAAAAATAAATTAGAGTTTTAGCGGGTGGCAATTGTTTGATGGATGGGTAGCATAACAACCATGAATAAAAGCAGGATTCCAAACCATGAAAATATGCGCTCAGTTGTTCTGCCACCTTTTATATATTAATAAAAGCAGGTGGAGTCAAATTTATTCCACCTGCTTCGTTTAATATTTAGGCTACTTGGAGTCTGGAAATAATATGCATGGATATCTAAATTGGGAAAATTACCTTTCTCGGCAAATCCGGCTTCCAAGCTTATTCATTCTTCTTTTCGTCCATTTCTTCTATTTTCTTCAATCCTTCTTCTTCAAACTTTTTATACTGTTTAACGCCGCTGTCTGAGCTTTCTCTGAAGGCCTTGCTTCCTTCTTCCGAAGCATATTTGTATTTTTCGCTTCCATATTCCGAAATAAGGAAATAGACTTCTGAAATGGGATGGCTGACTTCATCGAACCTTTGCTTTAAATAGAGCTGTGCCTTCTCCATTCTTTGTTTTTCCCGGATCACCTTGTCTACGATGCTATTTTTTGTATCAATGGCGAGCTGTTCCTTTTCCTGTCGCGTTTGGATCGACTGCTGTTTTCCTTCTTCTCTCCATTTAATCCATTCCTTCTTAATCTCTTCGTATTGGGTTCTCATATATTCTTTCAGGTCACGCTCGGAGTGAACATACGTAAACTCCCCATTGCCTGCACTGGCCACTTCTTTCAGCAGTTTTTGCCCTTCGTTGTCCACATCAAAACCGATGATATTCACAACGGTTTCGATGTCATCGGACACCAAATCTTTGGCGGCTTTGACAGGATCTCCGCCGCATGTTTCGATGCCGTCGCTTACTACGTATACGACCACATCATCGGCATCTTTCGGAATATCTTCTTTCACTTTTTCAAGGGCAAGCCCAATCGGTGTCCAGCCGGCAGGCTTTACTTGCTCAAGAGCTGAGCGGAATTTCCCGCTGTCAAAAGTATCGTTATAAAAAGTTTCCGAACTGCTGCATGACAATTTCTTGTCCGCATCGCTTCCGGACCCTTTATGGCCATACACCCGCATGGATATGGTTGCTTCTTCCGGAACCTGTTCCGCAAACTCAAGCACAGCCTCTTTGGCGGCTTCCATACGTGTTTTATTTCCCACTGTTGCCTTCATGCTTCCGCTGGCATCAATCAAAATGGCAAAATGTGCCTTCCTTAATGCAGGGGCGTCCACAGATTCATCGGGCCGGTCAATACTCACTTCAACATTGGGATCAAAGTGAAGGAGGGTTTCCAGCTCTTTGTGATAGTCTTCTGTAAAAAGATATTTAAGTTCGTCTGCATATTGTTCCGGCGTCAAATTGTCCGGCAACTGGTCAAGAGTTTCTTTTACTTTGTCTTCATCATACTTGTCGCCGCTGTATATACCCGGGTAGCGAAGCAGCTCTTTTTCCAGGTCAGTCAGTTCCCGGCCTGGATCTTTAATATCGTAATACTTCACTTCTTTTGGCTGATATTCTTCCTCAGGCTGGGCGGATGTTTCTGCTTCTTCTGCCTGTTTTTCAGGAGCTGCCGATTGTTTTTCCTCTTTTTCAGCCGAACTGCATCCTCCGAGCAGAAAAGCTAAAACGAACAATGCAAACCAATATCTCTTCATCAAATTCAACTCTCTTTTTTAGTATCTCATCAAATGATATATGAAGACTTTACCGAACATCAATAAAACGCGGGCAGAATAGTGCTTTTTTCACAGATATATGGGAGGGGCAGGGAGAATATTAATTCATTGCCGAAAAAAATGTATAATTGTATAACGAAAAATGGTTCCAACCATCAAAATTTCGATGATTGGAACCATTTTTTATCTTTTCTGCCCAAAGACTCCCTCTTCAGTCGTGTGATTGGCGAAGCCCACGACAAGAGGTGCTTATTTTTCCTCATCCCCGCCGCCTTTATCGCCTTTTTTTTCGGAGGCGGCTTTTTTGGCTATTTCCTCCAGCTTGGCTTTGTAAAGCGGGCTTTCAAGTGTATCCGTTACCACTTCGCGCATTTGCTCCCTGAACTCTTTGCTTTTGAGCGCTTGCGACAAATCTTTTTGAAAGACGGGGTCTTTCAAAATATCCATGACCATTCCTTGGTATTCGGGGTCTTTCATTAATGATTTCAATAGTTCTTCATTTTCCTTTTTCATGCTTTTGGCCATAGTTTCGGCAAACTTCGGGTCTTCAAGAGATCTCTTCCAGAAATCTTGCCCTTTTTCCGATATAAGTGTTTTTTCGACTGTATCTTTGACAACGGCTTGATCCATAACGAGCTGTTGTTTGATTTCTTCATCTGCCATAATGTCTTTGACAGCTTTTTTTCCTTCATCCGATTTTAAAATATCCACCATCATTTTTTTCGTCTGGTCATAGTCGGGCTGTCCGGCATCAATATCTTTTCCGCCGCATGCGGCAATCAGCAATGAGCAGACGAGGAGCAGCAGGAGGATTCCCTTCTTCATAAAAAACGCTCCTTTCCTAATGTTTCACCTAATTTTAATATGGGACTTTGTGAAGAATTTATGCACATTTACGCGGGCAATGGCTTTTTTGAAGAAAGGTTGATAAAATCGGGTAGACAAGAATAATAATTGGAGGATTAGGTCAGTGACAATCCGGAATTGGCTGCGTTTTTTCTTTTCGACACTTTTTCTGGGCGGAATCATTACCGGTATTTTTGGGTTTTTGATCCGGTGGAGTGAATTCCAGCCATATTTTACAGAAATGAATATAGGAGCCATTATTTCAACATTTATTTGGCTAGCAGGTGTAGGGTTTACATTCAGCGTTGTAAGCCAGGTCGGCTTTTTCGCCTATTTATTTATCCATCAGTTTGGTCTTGGGGTTTTCCGTTCCCTTTCTTTATGGAATGCCGTTCAGATCTTTATTACGATCGTTGTTCTTTTTGATTTGGTTTACCTTCGCTTTCAAAACTTTGCAGGTGAAGGGGAGAGCATTCTTCCTTATATCGGGCTTGCCATTTTCATTTTGATTGCAGGCTTGATCACCGCCTTTTTCAAAGCAAAGACGACATCGAGAACAACCTTTGTTTCTGCCTTGTTTTTCATGGTAGTCATGACGATTTTGGAATGGCTGCCGGTTTTGGCAACAAACGAAGAGAGTTGGCTTTTTTTGGTGATTTTCCCTCTGATTGCCTGCAATGCATACC
The DNA here is from genome assembly GCF_007681465.1 of Siminovitchia fortis. Classification (NCBI taxonomy): domain Bacteria; kingdom Bacillati; phylum Bacillota; class Bacilli; order Caryophanales; family Bacillaceae; genus Siminovitchia; species Siminovitchia fortis. The sequence goes on along the minus strand of NZ_VEKZ01000008.1, from coordinate 25,505 downwards.
AGATATTGGTGCTTCCGAAATATAACCGTTTATCGGAGGAAGACAGGGCCCGCAGGCTTGAGGCCCAAAAGAATAGGCCGGAAAAAACCGGAAAAACAAAGGCGAACCGCACGTAGGGTTCGCTTTTTCTATGGTATTAAAGTTGTTTTTACCTTTCCGTTTGAGATCATATAAGAAACGGTTACCATCTCGTCTTTGTTTTTGATAATGGCCAATACCTCAGGCAAAGCCTTGGCTGTCTGGGTGGCGGCATCTGACGCATGCATTAAAATGATATCCCCTTTCTTCACCTTGCTGACATTTTTGACGATCGCTTTGACACCGGGGTTTTTCCAGTCCTGCGAATTCAAACTCCAATGGATGACGGTCAAGCCCATGTCATCAGCTATTTTGAGCGTGCGTTTGTCAAAATGGCCTGTCGGGGAGCGAAGCAGCTCCACTTCCTGGATATCCAGCTTTTTAAAAACTTCAAGGGACCGGTCTATGTCCCGTCTTACTTGCTCATCTTCAAGTTCGGTATAATCTTCGTACGCATAACCGAGACTTCCGATTTCAAATCCCATCTCTTTTATTTTTTCAACAACTTCAGGGTGTCTTTCCGCCCAGGCGCCGGATAAGAAGAACGTTGCCGACCGGATTTTCTTTTCTTCCAGAACTTTTAAAATAGGTTCCGCCTGAACATCTCCCCATCCAATATTAAACGTAAGAGCGACTCCTTTTTCCCCTTTATAAATCGCTTTCGGCTCGTCTTTCGCAGATAAGACAGGAAACTGCACAATGGATTGGGAAAAGTAAAAGAGCGCGGTAAAAAACGAAATAATCACAATAAGGATTCCTTGTTTAATCCTTCTGCCGCTTACTGTAACAAAAAAATTCATCTTATCACCTTCATTCTTCCATCCTTGTACAATCTATGCGCAAACCTGGCTCGTATGCCTAAAAGGCCCAAACGAAATGGCGTATGAACCTATTCAATTTGGGGATAGCTATGAATACTAAAATCTTCAACGAGGTGTAGTCATGTACGGGATGCTGATTACAGAGCAGGAGAAAGAGGAGATCGTTTACCTGCTGAAACGTGAAATGGACGAAATTTTATTCGATTTAAAAAACGAGCATATTGAGCACATTGTGAAACATGCGATGGAAGAAAGGTACAAAATACTCTTTGCTCTGTTCAAGCGCGTTGCGGACCATAGGGACTGTATGAAATATATACTCCCAGCGGGGGGAGTGGGGAGAAAATCATAAAAATATATTGACATGCACTGAGCGGGATTGTTATATTTACCTCATCCATTTTTTTATAAAGAACTCTTGAATATTTTTATAAAATGATTATAATAAGAGTTGGCTTATCCATTATAAATATTCCGCAGTAGCTCAGTGGTAGAGCTATCGGCTGTTAACCGATCGGTCGTAGGTTCGAATCCTACCTGCGGAGCCATGCTTCCATAGCTCAGTTGGTAGAGTGCATCCATGGTAAGGATGAGGTCGCCGGTTCAAGCCCGGCTGGAAGCTTAGTTATATTTCGCTTTTGCCTGTTGTTTCTGTCTAACGAACCTTTAAAAGAAGTCCTCCACTTCAAGCGGCGATAGCCGGTAAGTGGGGGACTTCTTTTAGTTTGAGGGAACCCAAAAGGGATTTGCTATAGGAACACTCGTTTCCTAGTGAGATAAAAGATATAATAGAAATAATCCTTGAAAAATGAAAGCGTTTGTATTAATATAAGTTATACCTTCGATCTAGTGACGGACGTTTGCATGTCACCCATGTGAATGCCCCGCACTTTATCCGAACGGCAGGAGGATCATAAGTGTTTCCTAAAGAAGCGATTTATGTGGTTGGTGACAGTAAGACAGCATCCAACAACCCTATTATGCAGCAATATAATGCATATTTCATTGGTTTGGTTGTCGACACCAGGAATCATGAAATATTAGAAGTGGAATGTTCTTCTACTATTCCACTTACTTCCAAGTTTGTTAAATCATTATTTACCGGCAGGTTTATGCATGAGCAGGAGGAAATTATTTCAGAAATCGAAAGCCGGTACTTTGGTTCCTCGCAAAAAGCGCTGATTGTCGCTTTCAAAAATGCTCTTATTAAATATAATCAGCTTATTTCAGGTTAGCTGCTTCATTTGTTCTTCGCAAGTGAAATCCAGCTGTTAGAGAATTTTCTGTCTCTAATGGCTGGATTTTTTTATTTATTAACAAACAGAAATCTCGGAAATAAATTAAATCATTTACGTCAAACGCTATAGCGATATTGAAAACTGTCTGTTCCATCAGCTGAAAACCCTCTGCTACCTGGATCACCGTTTTGTGGACGGCCTGCATGCCGTCACCGCCTGCATTTACCTGCAGATGGTCGCCTTTAACATGTGGCAGCTGTATTTATTCAGATATTTACGGAAATATGATCAGATGAAGGACCCGCAAGTGGCCGTGGCTGAAAGAATGAGGATAGAATGTGAATTTGATCCGTGGATAATTTTTCTTATTTTGGGATTATATTGAATAATTTGTTTATTTATTTTATAATAAAATAATATTTTAAAAGGAGAGAGACTATGAACCTTTATATCTCTGTCGACATGGAGGGCATCACAGGCCTCGTCGACCACACCCACGTGGATTCGGACAAGCACAATTATGAACGAAGCCGGATCATGATGACGGATGAAGCCAACCATGTGATTGCGACCGCGTTTGACCAAGGGGCGAAGGAAGTCGTCGTCAATGATAGTCATTCAAAGATGAATAATCTTTTAATCGAAAGGCTTCACCCGGAGGCTCAATTAATTACCGGTGATGCGAAACCGTTTTCAATGGTTCAAGGACTTGATGAGACGTTTGCCGGTGCCATTTTTACCGGCTACCATGCCCGTGCAGCCCAGCCCGGAGTGATGACCCACTCGATGATTTTTGGTGTTCGCAACATGTTTATTAATGATGTGGCCGTTGGCGAGTTGGGGTTCAATGCCTATGTCGCTGGTTATTACGGTGTTCCTGTGATTATGGTTTCCGGAGATGATCAGGCAGCACTTGAAGCGGAACAGTTAATCCCAAATGTGACGACCGCAGTGGTCAAGGAAGCCATTTCCCGTTCTGCAGCCAAATCATTAACACCGGCTAAAGCAGAGGAGCTGCTAAAAGAAAAAACGGCACAAGCGATTAAGAACCGCCATCACGTTAAACCGCTGACCCCGCCTGATAAACCGTTGTTAAGCATCGAATTTACCAATTATGGTGAAGCGGAGTGGGCGAATTTAATGCCGGGGACGGAGATGGTGCCAGGAACAGCGATTGTCCGTTTTCAAGCCAAAGATATTCTTGAAGCCTACCAAGCGATGCTTGTCATGACGGAACTTGCGATGCGAACAACATTCTGTTAGGGAAGTGGTCATCATGAATACATATTTTATAAAACGCTTTGCGGCCATGATTATTACGTTATGGCTGATTATTACCGGGACATTTTTCTTAATGCATTCTGTTCCGGGATCGCCTTTCAACGAAGAGAGAACAACGAATGAAGCCATACAAAAAAACCTTGAATCTTACTATCAATTGGATAAGCCGCTCATTGTGCAGTACGGCAATTATTTAGTATCACTTGTTCAGGGTGACCTTGGACCATCTATCAAAAAACCCGGCCAAACAGTAAATGGTCTGCTTGGCAGAGGGTTTCCCGTATCATTTGAATTGGGGATGTATACGCTGATTGTGGCGATTATTTCCGGGATTGTCTTAGGGGTAGTGGCCGCCCTAAGGCATAACGGCTGGATTGACTACCTGGCAATGAGCATGGCCGTATTGGGAATCTCCATTCCGAACTTTGTCATGGCGACGGTGCTCATTCAACAATTGGCTGTCAATATCCCGATATTTCCGGTGGCGACATGGTCTAGTCCAAAACATATGGTGTTGCCAATTTTGGCCCTGGCAACCGGCCCTATGGCCATTATTGCACGGTTAACCAGGACAAGCATGCTGGAAGTGTTAACCCAGGATTATATAAAAACGGCAAAAGCAAAGGGATTGTCGCCAGCGAAAATCGTCATTAAACATGCTTTGCGAAATGCCCTCTTGCCGGTCGTGACAGTTCTTGGTTCTTTAGCGGCAAGCATTTTAACCGGAACATTTGTCATTGAAAAAATATTTGCGATTCCCGGCATGGGAAAGTATTTTGTCGACAGCATCAATAACCGGGATTACCCGGTCATTATGGGTACCACTGTCTTTTATAGTGCTTTATTAATTTTCATGTTGTTTTTAGTAGATTTAGCCTATGGATTCCTGGATCCCCGAATAAAGCTCCATAAAAAGGAGGCGAAATGATGGAACTGCGCAAACAGGAAGAGCGGGATATTTCGCCTGAAATACCTGATGAATGGTTTGTGCCGAAAGTCCATGACGAAAAGCAAGCAGAAGCAGTCGTAAGACCGAGCTTATCCTATTGGAAGGACTCATGGCATCGCTTGGTGAAAAACAAATTAGCCATGGCCGGTTTGGTTTTTCTCCTATTTCTTGCTTTACTGGCTATTTTCGGCCCGCTGTTTTCACCCTATTCTGTTGAAACGCAAAAATTAACGCAGCAAAATCTCCCTCCATCGAGCAAGTATTGGTTTGGAACAGATGACCTGGGCAGAGATGTGTTTACCAGAACATGCTATGGGGCAAGAATTTCCTTATTTGTCGGGTTTATGGCGGCTATAATTGACTTTCTGATCGGGGTCACATATGGCGGGATTGCCGGTTATAAAGGCGGACGGGTTGATAATTGGATGATGCGGTTTGTTGAAATCTTGTATGGCCTGCCTTATTTACTAGTTGTCATTCTTGTCATGGTCGTGATTGGCCCTGGTTTAACCACTATTATTCTCGCACTATCGATTACCGGCTGGGTCGGAATGGCGCGAATTGTCAGAGGGCAGGTTCTGCAAATTAAAAACTATGAATTTGTGCTGGCCTCGCAAACGTTTGGCACGAAAACATCGCGGATTATCCGCAAAAATCTTTTGCCAAACACGATGGGGCCGATTATCGTGCAAATGACGCTGACGATTCCATCGGCGATTTTTGCGGAAGCTTTCTTAAGCTTTATCGGTCTTGGCATCCAAGCGCCGCATGCCAGCTGGGGAGTAATGGCGAATGACGGTTTATCGACGATTCTGTCAGGTTACTGGTGGCGCTTGTTCTTCCCGACTTTGTTTATTTCATTAACAATGTTTGCATTTAATGTTTTAGGCGACGGGCTACAGGATGCCCTTGATCCGAAACTGAGGAGGTAGCATCATGGAGAAAATCCTGCAGGTGAAGGATCTGCATGTATCATTTAAAACCTATGGCGGGGAAGTCAAAGCCGTACGCGGTGTCAGCTTTGATTTGCATAAAGGTGAAACATTGGCGATTGTCGGTGAATCCGGCTGCGGGAAAAGCGTAACCTCGCAAAGTATTATGAGACTGATCCCAGAACCGCCCGGCAGGATTGCAGGCGGGGAAATTATATATAAAGATAAAGATTTAATCAAGTTAAAGGAGCCTGAACTGAGAAAAATCCGCGGCGCTTATATTTCAATGATATTTCAAGATCCGATGACGGCGTTAAATCCGACAATTACAATCGGTGACCAAATTACAGAAGGAATTCGCCAGCATGAGGACATTTCCCGGGATGAAGCCAAGCAGAAGGCGATTGAGATGCTGGCGCTCGTCGGCATTCCTAACCCGGAAATCCGCTTGAAACAATATCCGCATCAGTTTAGCGGCGGGATGCGCCAGAGGATTGTGATTGCGATGGCACTCGTTTGTGAACCTGATGTACTGATAGCGGATGAACCGACAACGGCACTTGATGTCACCATTCAAGCACAAATTCTCGAACTATTCCGGGATATTCAAAAGAAAATCGGTGTTTCGATTATTTTAATCACGCATGATTTGGGGGTTGTTGCACAGGTTGCCGATAGAATTGCTGTCATGTACGCTGGCAAGATTGTCGAACTCGGGTCAAGGCGGGAGATATTTTATCAGCCGCAGCACCCCTATACAAAGGGATTGCTTCAATCCGTACCGCGCTTGGATATGGACAAGGGTGACTTGATTCCGATTCCGGGAACACCACCGGATTTATTTGCACCGCCGGTTGGCTGTGCCTTTAGTGCCCGCTGTCCGTTTGCGATGGAAGTGTGCAGCCGCGTCTATCCGTTTCAATACCAGGTAAGCGACCAGCATCAAGTCGATTGCTGGCTGCAGGATGAACGGGCGAGAAAATTGGTTTCAACATTTTAACATAATATTAATTTATAAGGAGGAAGAACATGAAAAAGTTGATGATAATGTTGGCTGCCATCATGCTTCTAATTTCTTTGTCGGCATGTACAGCCAACAAGGATGCCGGCAGCAGTGAACCAAAAGACAATGGGAAAGAAAAGACCGCGGATAAGGGAGAAAAGGTTCTTTATTTAAATAATGGACAAGAGCCCACATCATTTGACCCGCCGATTGGCTTTGATGCTGTGTCTTACAATGCTTTAAACAATATTATGGAAGGGCTTACCCGGTTGGATGAAAGCCATGAGCCGCAGCCTGCAACGGCAGAAAAATGGGATATTTCCCAAGACGGTAAAACCTACACATTCCATATTCGTGAAAATGCCAAATGGTCAAACGGCGATGATGTAACGGCCGATGATTTCGTTTATGCCTGGAAACGCCTGTTGGACCCGAATACCGGTTCTGCCGCTGCTTTTTTAGGCTACTTTATTGAAGGCGGCGAAGAGTATAACGATGGAAAAGGCTCTGCTGACGATGTCAAGGTGAAAGCGATTGACAAAAAAACGTTGGAAGTAACACTGGTGAGTCCGCAGGCTTATTTCCTAAGTGTCATTGCCAATCCTTGTTTTTTCCCAATCAATGAAAAAGTCGCAAATGACAATCCAAACTGGTTTAACGAGGCCAGCACATTTGTCAGCAATGGACCGTTCAAATTGGCTGAATGGAATCATGACAGTGATTTTACAATGGTAAAGAATGACCAATACTGGGATGTCAACAATGTGAAACTGGATAAAGTTCATTGGGCAATGGTCGATGATCCAAATACGGAATATCAAATGTTTACGACAGGTGAACTCGATACAACCGATATTCCGGCGGAACTGGCCGACAAGCTGTTTAAAGAGGAAGATGTCAAGATAGAGGATCAGGCAGGACTCTATTTCTACCGCTTTAATGTAACAAAAGAACCATTCCAAAATAAAAATATCCGTAAGGCCTTCGCGTTAGCAGTTGACCAAAAGCAAATGGTTGAACTTGTAACGAAGAACCAGGAGAAACCTGCTTATGGCTTCGTTTCCTATGGATTCAAAGATTCACAAGGCAATGATTTCCGTGAAAAGAATGGCGATCTGATTAAAACCGATGCAGCAAAAGCAAAAGAATTATTGAAAGAAGGAATGGAAGAAGAAGGGTATTCAAAGCTGCCGGAAGTCACTTTAACTTATAACACACTCGACGAGCATAAGAAAATTGCCGAGGCTCTGCAGCAAATGTTTAAAGAGAACCTGGACGTTGATGTAAAGCTGGCCAACTTGGAAAGCAGCGTATTTGTAGAAGATCAAAAAGCACTGAAATTCCAATTTTCACGCAGTTCATTCCTTGCTGACTATGCCGATCCAATCAACTTCCTGGAGAACTTTATCACTGGTTCCCCAATGAACCGTACAGGCTGGAGCAATAAGGAGTTTGATCAAGTTATTAAAGCAGCAAAACATGAAAAAGATGAAGCAAAACGTTATGAAATGATGTATAAAGCGGAAAAAATCTTGTTGGATGAAGCACCAATTGTTCCAATTCATTTTTACAACCAACCATATTTACAAAATAAAGATGTCACTGGCATTGTCCGCCACCCTGTAGGCTATTTAGAATTAAAATGGGCTGAAAAGAAATAAACTTCTAAAAGGGGTGTTCGATTGGAACATCCCTTTTACCCATCTATCATAGAGTAGAAGAAAGGGGTGCATGATCTTGCCGTTTATCAAACCATTTCGTTTGCAAGAAGGGGATACCGTTGCGGTGATTGCACCGGCAAGTCCGCCGAACCTTGACAATCTTGAGCGGGGAATTGAGTTTTTACAAGGACTTGGATTAAACGTGATAAGAGGAAAAAGCCTCACTAACATAAACGGTTATTTGGCAGGGACAGATGAGGAGCGGCTGCAAGATTTACATGAAGCGTTTCTGGATCCTGAGGTTAAGGCAATTATATGTGCCTGCGGCGGATATGGTACTGGCAGGATTGCCGCCAAGATTGATTACGAAATGATTCGTCATCACCCAAAAATTTTCTGGGGCTATAGTGATATTACTTTTTTACATACAGCCATCAGGCAGGAGGCCGGTCTCGTGACCTTCCATGGTCCAATGCTTGGGTCGGATATAGGCAAGGAAGATACCCACCCATTATCGAAAAAATGCTTTCAGCAAATATTTCAGCCGACAGAATGGTCGTATACGGAAGACATTTCACCGCTTGAAGTGGTAGTGGAAGGTAAAGCGGACGGGCCGTTAGTCGGCGGAAACCTATCATTGCTAGTAAGTACACTTGGAACAAAGTTTGAAATCGACACGAAGGATAAACTTTTATTGATTGAAGATGTCAATGAGGAACCGCGCGCTGTTGACCGAATGTTGAATCAGCTTTACATGGCCGGCAAACTGGATGACGCGAGCGGGATGGTAATTGGCGATTTTGCCGACTGTATCCCGAAACGTGACTTATCGCTTGCGCTTCATGAAGTGATTGACCATTACGTAAAGCTTGCCAATAAACCGGCCATGAAGGATTTCCAAATGGGGCACTGTAATCCGCATATCGCGGTACCGTTGGGCGTTCAGGCGACGCTTGACACAACGGAAAAAAAGCTATCGGTAGATTCCGGCCTCATGTAAAGGATGATAAAGATGAAGATCGAGCAAATAGAAACGTATAGAGTGGCGGTCCCGCTTCTTAATCCTTTTAAAACAGCCTTAAGAACCGTGACTGTGGCCGAATCTGTTTTGGTGAAAATAATCTGCGATAACGGGATTACCGGCTGGGGGGAAGCACCGCCGACTGTTGTCATAACAGGCGACAGCTTGCAGAGCATCGAGTCCGCCGTTCATCTGGTGATTGCACCATTTTTGAAAAATAAAAGTCTGTTAAACTATGAACTTATTTTTCAAGGACTGAAAACAGGCATGGTTGGCAATTCCAGCGCCAAAGCTGCAGTTGATATGGCACTGTATGATTGTTTGGCGCAATATTGCAAGCTGCCGCTATACCAATTTCTCGGCGGCTATAAACAGGAACTGGAAACTGATTTTACCGTGAGTGTCAACGGACCGGAGGAGATGGCCGATGACGCGGTTTCTTATATCAATCAGGGGTTCAATGTTCTAAAGGTCAAGGTTGGTAAGGATGATATCGAAACTGACCTTGAACGAATTCGGGAAATTCGAAATCGTGTCGGGAATAAGATTAAAATCCGGCTTGATGCCAACCAAGGATGGACGGCAAAAAATGCCATCAGAGCAATCCGCAAAATGGAAGACAGCGGTTTAAATATTGAGCTGGTGGAGCAGCCGGTGAAGGCGGATGATATAGAAGGCCTTAAACAAGTGACCGATCACGTTGACACGCTAATTATGGCAGACGAATCTGTGTTCACAACGAAGCAGGCATTTCAAGTCTTGAAAACAAGAAGTGCCGATTTAATTAATATTAAGATAATGAAATCCGGTGGGATTTATCAGGCGCAAATCATCAATCAACTGGCGGAAACCTGCGGCGTTGAGTGCATGGTTGGCAGCATGATTGAAACCCATCTTGGCATTACTGCTGCGGCCCATTTTGCCGCCAGTAAGAAAAATATCACCCGTTTTGACTTTGATGCCCCGCTCATGCTCAAGAAGAACATAATCGATGGGGGAATTCAATATCAGCAGCGGTTTATTACACTTCCGGATGAACCGGGGCTTGGAATAAAACAGGTACATGTTGAAGGGGGAATTTTACATGGATAGAAGGCTTGTCAATGTTGCCGTTGCAACTGTCTGGACATCTTATGACTCACCGCGGGAAATAGATTGGGATGCGGTAACAAATCCTGTGGACATTCCTGCATGGCTTGATCGTTTAACATATGAAACAAGGTTGGGGCTCTGTAATGATGCTTTGGTACAAAGTCAAGTATTGTATGGCCAGGAGGTCATTGTGACTGAAGAGGCAAAGGGATGGGCCCATGTGATTGTCCCAGAACAGCCTTCTTCCAAAAATCCTTCCGGCTATCCCGGCTGGATTCCGATGGTCCAATTAACCCAATCCCCGGACGAATGGAATATCCACGATGGTCCGGTGGTTGTCGTTGCGAAACCGAAAGCTACACTGCATACGAATGTGGATATGGAGCTATCCTATCAAACCATCTTGCCGCTTGTATGGGAAGACGATCAGAAAGTAGTGGTAAAAACACCTGACGGCAGCCAAGGAAGATTTGACTGGAAAGATGTTATGATCAGTGAATCTTTGGACTCCCGCTATAAAGGTACAGGTCTGGACATCGTTTCCTGCGGTGAGCAATTTATTGGATTGCCCTATTTGTGGGGCGGAATGAGCAGTTATGGCTATGATTGCTCAGGTTTTAGCTATTCGATGTGCAAGGCCAATGGTTATATCATTCCCCGGGATGCCCATGACCAGGCGAAATCCGGAAAAGAGGTTGATATTGCTTCCGATTTACAACCGGGAGATTTAGTGTTTTTTGCCCATGAAGAAGGGAAAGGGAAAATCCACCATGTTGGTATTTATTACGGCGATGGAAAATTGCTTCATTCGCCAAATACCGGAAAAACGGTTGAAATCATTCCGTTAGTCGGGACAATCTATGAAAAAGAACTTTGTGCAGCGAGACGCTATTGGCTGGAGACGGAGGCTTAAGATGGGAAAGCAGGCATTACTGCAAGTAAACAATTTGAAAAAACATTTTTACCTCGGCAAGGGCGAAACTTTACAGGCTGTTGATGGAATTACCTTTCACATCTATAAGGGGGAGACGTTCGGAATTGTCGGTGAATCAGGCTGCGGGAAATCGACCGCCGGCAGAACGATCATCGGTCTGTATGACCGAACGGAAGGCGAGGTCATTTTTAAAGGTAAAAATATCCACACCATGAATCAAAAAGAGCGATACGCTTTTCACCGGCAAATGCAAATGATTTTCCAAGATCCGTATGCATCGTTAAATCCAAGGTCGACTGTCAGCGAAATTATTTCGGAACCGATGGAAGTCCATGGAATGTTTGCGAATAAACAAGATCAATTAAAGCGTGTGTATCAATTATTGGAAGATGTCGGCCTGCACAAAGATCATGCCAATCGATATCCCCACGAATTCAGCGGCGGTCAGCGGCAAAGGATAGGCATCGCCAGAGCATTAGCCCTTGATCCGGAATTTATTATCGCGGATGAACCTATTTCGGCTTTGGATGTATCCGTTCAGGCACAGGTTGTCAATTTGTTGAAACGGCTGCAAAAGGAAAAAGGGTTAACCTATCTTTTTATCGCCCACGATCTTTCAATGGTGAAACAAATCAGCGATAGAATCGGCGTCATGTATTTAGGCCATATGGTCGAATTGACGGAGAGCGACAAATTATACAATAATCCACTGCACCCATATACCCGGGCCTTACTTTCGGCGATTCCGATTCCCGACCCGGATGTAGAAGACAAACGGGAACGGATTATTTTAGAGGGGGAGCTTCCTAGCCCGATCAATCCTCCGAGCGGCTGTGTCTTTAGAACCCGCTGCCCAATGGCAATGGATGTTTGTGCGCTGGAAAAACCGAAATGGAAGGAAGTCCATTATCATCATTATGTGGCCTGTCATTTATATGATGAACAGAAAACAAACGGTCAAGATTTCACCGAGACTGCCGTTTCGAGGTAGACATGTTACATTTTTCAGGAGAAATGAAACAGTTGTTGGGAGATTTAAAAGGGAAGGCCGGGGCCGCGATTGAAATAGACAACGATTGTTTTTATTTCAATCATGAGGAGGTATTCCCCTCAGCAAGTGTTATCAAGGTTCCGATTTTAATAGAAGCGCTAAGGCAGGCGGAGAGCGCCAACATAGATGTAAATGAAAGCATCCAAATCCGCCATCGTGTCGGAGGATCCGGGGTGCTGCAGGCCCTATCGGATCAGGTTATCGTGACGGTAAAAGATCTCATGACACTGATGATCACCGTGTCAGATAATACTGCGACGAACATGATGATTGATCTGTTGGGGATGGATGCAATCAATACAACGATTAAAAACATGGGAATGCAGAAGACGGTACTTCAACGAAAAATGATGGACTTTTCGGCTATTGAGCGAGGCTTAAATAATCTGACAAGCCCCGCTGATATCGTCACTTGTTTAAAAGTTATGAATCAGGGGGATTTTTTGACGGAGAAAAGCCGAAAACTGGCATTGGAAATCATGCACGCTCAGCAGTTTCATGATAAGCTCTCGGCTATGATTGACCCGGAAGCAATCTTTGTCGCCGGCAAAACCGGCAGCCTGCCGCAGGTGGAGAATGATTGTGCGATTTTCAAATGGGGTAATAAAACGGCGTATGTGGCCGTTTTAATGGACCAGCTTGAGGATTCCTATTCGGGCAGACGGGTAATTAGCAAAATCGGTAAGTACCTTTATGATAGTTTAACGAACCTCTAAAAGAAGTCCTTCACTTCAAACGGCGATAGCCGGTAAGTGGGGGACTTCTTTTTAGTTTGGGAGAACTCAAAAGGGTTTTGCTATAGGAACACTCGTTTTCAAGCAGGCTAAGGTATAATGGAAACGGTCGAAAAAATCAGAAGGGGGGAGTGCTGTGTACAGGGCCGTCAAAACCGGTTTCCGGACCGACAAACAATCAACCACTTATTCGATATGCCGTGCACGCCAGCGGAAACCCCTCCTTCAAGCCGATTCGATCTTTAATCGGCTGAGGAGGGAAGGTTCATTGCATATAATTCTCAATTAAATAGTAAGTCCTATCTTTCGTTTCAAATGCTAGATAGTCCATTCCTCTAGCTCTTTCCCAAGCTGATTCATCTGGTATTTCATCAAAATTTTGCTCTTTCATTGCAATCCATTCAATTTGCCCTGATTTTAATTTTTCAAATTCACTTTTCGGCATCGTATCTTTTAATACGCCCCAAACCTCATTTAATAAATCATCCCATTCATCATAGTATTGACCATAAAAACCACCTGGCATATCATGTGCAGACACTTTTTTGGCTTCTTCAATTATCTTGTTCTCAAGATTATCCGACTTTTGCAAATACTCCTTTTTCAAACTATTTTCTTCGATAGTTCGCTGTTTTGTTTCCTCTTCTTCTTTTAGTTTTGCTAGTTCAATTTCCTTTTCTTCTTGCATCTTTTTCTCTTTTTGTTTAGCCAGTTCCTTTTCTTCTTGTTGTCTTTCTTCTTCTTGTTTAGCTAGTTTTTTTCCTTTTCTGTTTTCTGTTTCTTTTCTTTCTGTTTAGCTAGTTTTTCTTCTTTTTTGGCCAGCTCTTTTTCTTCTTTCTCTTTTTCTTCTGCTATATTATCCACTCTAATTAATTCACTGTTTTCTACTGCCCCGCCTGGGGCATTTACAACTATTATTTTGTTTTTATTATCAAAATAACCTTCAAACATAAATTCATGAGACCCATTTTCCGGATTGATAAATTCAATCATGAAGTTGTCGTCCTGAGTTTCGGTTAATATGTACTCAGCGGATATTGGGCTATCATTTGATTCTGACCTGTTTATTATTCTTTCTTCACCTATTTCCAGGTATGATTCTACATGACCGTTTATAACTACTTTCCAGCTTCCGATTATTTTACTTTCAGCAGAACCGCCACAAGCTGTTAAGAGTAATGCAGCAGTCATTGTCGCCAACATGATCAAACATTTTTTCTTTAAAAACATTTCTTTGGTCCCCCTGCTTATTATTTATGTATTTTTTTATAGGAAAAATGTACCACAATAGTATAGTCGTTTTTACTATAGTTCTCAAACATTTTTTTTTGGAGAATTATATCTGATTTGTGGAATGAACACGATTAACAGAAAAAAGACACATCTCCAAAGAAATGTGCCTGGTTTGATTATCTTCTTCTATATTTCTTCTTTAATTTTTCGAATGTATTGAAAGCGAATGAAGAGGAAATAGACGAGTTGGATAGCGGCGAAGCTTCCTAATACTGCTGATGAACTCTTGAATAAATTAAAATGGAACATATGCTGTAAGGCTGTGAGCGCTACAGCCCCATGGATAATCGCTACAAGAATCGGCACAAAGAATAACAAGGCCAATTGGACGGTCACTATTTTCGATAATTCTTTATCTGTAAGACCGAGCTTGCTGATGGCAGAAAATTTCCGTTTCTCGTCCTCTATGTCTGCATATAGGCGGAAATATAAGAAACTGCCTGCTGCGACAAAAAAGACGGCACCGATAAATAATCCAATAAACAGCACAGCTCCAAATCCTTGATTCATCTGATTCCAATCATATGCCAGAGAAGAAATCTTGAAATGTCCATCTGGGTCCTCCCCATGGGATTGATCTACCTTTAGTTTTTTTAGAAGGTTTTCACCTATTGTGATTGTATCTTTCCAATCTTTCAGAAAAAATGCGTAATAGGCTTCTGTGCTATTAGCTTGCATGTCCTTATATAAGTCATCAGAGACCACCAGATAATCTTCAAATGTTCGGATCAAGTTCATTGGCTGGACTGCAATTTGTTGAATGGCATGCTTTCCAAGCTGGTGGTTTGTTTGTTCCATTAAATTTGGCATCTCTCCCAGGGCATTTTTAAAATAAAGGAGAATGGCTTCATTGTCCTGAAGTGTGACTTGTTTATCCAATTGTCCAGCCACTTTAGCCAAATGGTTATACTCAGACTGTGAAACAATTGCTCGTTCAAAATGCTCCCCTTCAGGGCTTCCTGCGGATACATGTTTAATTGTTATGCCTGCTTCCTGGTAATTCATCGGGGCCAATTCTTTTTCAATTTCTTGAATATGTTCTGCTTCCTGTTGATTCCCTTCCCACGACACATATTCAAAGGCAAATGGCCTTTCTTCTACCAAGTTAGTTGTAAAAATATACCGAAAGCCGACAAGTGAGCCTATTGCAGAAAACGCTACAGTCGAAACAATCGCCACGAAGAAAAAAGCACGCGCATTATCCTTCATGCGATAAGCGAGATCCGATAAAAGAACAAGGTTTGTCTTTTTCCAAAATATATTCTTGCGTTTTTTTAACCGATTAATGGTAAATACACTAAGCTGGGTAAACAGAAAGTATGTGCCGATAATGACAATAATTGTTACCGGGATCATTGCCGCGATAACCAATACATCACGAACAAGCAAGGCAATAGCATAGCCAACACCGAGTAAAAGGGCAGCTAATATGGACAGTACGATGGAGGCCTTCGGCTCCTTTTTTGGGGTTGAGCTGCCTTTAATTAAATCAATCAATTTATTCCCTTTTAAAATAGACACGGTAAAAAAGGAAATGACAATAAACAAAATCAAAAAGGCGCTGAATGTTAACACTGCGGCTTGCCAAGGTAAATAAAACGGCAGGGCCTCCTCTAGACCCAAAATATTTTCCGCTGCCATTAAAATCAATTTTGCAAATACCACACCCACAGCTATCCCTGAGACTGTGGCAAAAAATCCAATTATTACATTCTCTAAAAAGACCATGCGACGAAGTTGCTGATTGGTCATTCCCAACATAACCATTAAGCCGAATTCTTTTTTTCGGGATTTCAAAAAGGCACTCATCGAAACAAGTACAAAAATAAAGGAGAACACATAAATAATGCTCTCGGCAAAATGCAGGCCAATGCTTACATTGGAACTAATCTCAGCCAATCCGGGATGAAAGGCAAAAATTGCATAGACAAAAAAGACTAAAACAGAAAATACACTGCTTAAAAAGTAAGCTGCATAGATTCGCTTATTACGGAAAACGTTGTTAAACGCGAATTGACGAAAGGTCACTTGAATCCCCTCCCAACAGCGATAACACGTCTATGATTTTTTGGAAAAAGGCTTGACGATTATCTCCACGGTAAATTTCGTTGAACAATTTGCCGTCTTTGATAAACACAACTCTTTCAGTATAACTGGCGGCAATCGGATCGTGGGTAACCATCATCATGGTCGTTCTGTCTTCTTTATTTACTCTTTCCATCATTTCCATCGCCGACTTTGTGGCCTTGGAATCTAAGTTTCCAGTCGGTTCATCCGCCAGCACCATTTTTGGTTTGTGAATAATTGCCCGAGCAATGGCGGTCCTTTGCGCCTGCCCACCCGATATTTCATAAATTCGCTTTTTTAAAATAGAGGAGATGCCTAGTTTGTCCGCTACAGCCGCTACCTTTTTTTCCATTATTTGAACACTTACACCCTCCAGCGTCAAAGGTAAAACAATATTTTCCTCCACTGTCAAGGTAGGGAGTAAATTGAAGTCTTGAAAAACAAAACCTAAATGTCTGCGCCGAAATAGTGCCAGTTCGTTATGTTTCATACGCAATGGGTCTTTCCCATCCACAATAATTGACCCTGATGTTGGTTGATCAATGGTAGCCACCATATTCAATAAGGTCGATTTCCCGCTCCCGGATGGTCCCATAATGCCAACAAATTCCCCTTCTTCTATGGTTAAATCAATGTCTGACAGTGCCTTGTAAGCCACTTTTCCATCGTAGACTTTACTTAAATTTTTGATTTTCAAAATCTCCAAAACAAAAACCCCTTTCTCTGTTTTTCAACTAACTTTAGTGTAAGAGGAGGGGCGGGGTTAAACCATCGCTATAGCTTTCATTTAGCTTACACTTCTGTAAGGTTATCTTCGGAAGGAGAGCTGAACACTTGTCCCTTCTCCCTGAACAGAGCTAATTTCAACTTTATGCCCTAATTTATCACATACCTCTTTTACTAAATATAAGCCCATCCCGGTTGATTCGCGATAAATCCGGCCATTTTCTCCTGTAAAGAAGGGATTGAACACTCTCTTTAAATCTGTTTTGGAGATCCCGACGCCATAATCCTGAACGGTGACAATCGTTTCATGTGGTGTATTCAATTCCGAAACCAGGACCTTCTGTCCTTTGCCGGCGGAATACTTCACCGCATTGGTAATGAGCTGATTAAAAATAAATTTCAGCCATTTTTCATCTGAT
Source organism: Siminovitchia fortis (assembly GCF_007681465.1). Taxonomy (NCBI): domain Bacteria; kingdom Bacillati; phylum Bacillota; class Bacilli; order Caryophanales; family Bacillaceae; genus Siminovitchia; species Siminovitchia fortis. The sequence goes on along the minus strand of NZ_VEKZ01000008.1, from coordinate 8,205 downwards.
TCCACGATTGTGGGAGATACCCGGTTTTCGGGATACACATGATTTTTTATAAAAAGGCGCTTATTTTCACGGATTGCCTCTTCAATAACAGTTTTTAACATAACGGGCTCTATTTGAAAATCTTGTTCAAACACTTCTAATCTCGCCGCATATAAGACCATTTCCAGCCCTTTTTCCAGCTTATCTTTCTCTTCGCGAATACTTTCCAGACGCTCGTCTTCACTTTCTTGCGTTATTAATTCAATGACGGATAAGGGGGTTTTCATTTGATGAACCCATTGATTAATAAAGGTCAGGTGGTCATTGCGCTTTTTTTCCTGCAGGTGCAAATGATTTAAATAGAGTCGATACTGCTTTTGGAGCAACTTTCCAAGTGCTTGGGAAAGCGGCGTAGTATCCAACATTTCAAATGCTTCATCCATTTTATTGACCGTAACTGTCAATCTTTCATAAAACTTACGGTTGGAAATATAGCGAAACACTAAATAAACAGTGAGAATTAAGCATCCCAAGAAAAGCGAATAGACTATCAGTGAAAGTTTATGATACCCATCAAGCCAATAAACTAATAAAACCACTGCCATCTGTACAACATTCATGACAATCAGTGGGAAATGGTCTTTTATAAATAATTTCATGATGAAAGCTCCCAATTTGGGATCAGCCGGTATCCAGCTCCCCTTACCGTTTCAATTGCCTGGCCAATGCCCAATTCCTGAAGCTTTTTCCGAATACGGGTAATATTCACATTCAATGTATTTTCATCTACAAAAGTTTGGTCATCCCATAATTTTTCCAGGATCGTTTCGCGGGAGACGACACGAGGTGAACGCTCCATTAACATTTCAAGCAGAACTGTTTCTTTTTTTGTCAGAGAAATGGTGGACCCTTCTTTGGCAGCTTCCATTCTTTCCACAAAAAGAGTCAGCCCCTTCAATTCAACCATGCGTTCCTTGCCCTTAAGCGCATATTCCCCGTAAGCCCGGCGGAGGCTGCTGCGAATCTTCGCCATCACCACTTCATAGTGAAAAGGCTTTGTAATAAAATCATCGCCCCCATTTTCCAATGCCATGACTTGATCCATTTCTCCTGATCGAGCGGAAATAAAGAGAATTGGACACGTAGAGATTTTCCGAATCTGCCGACACCAATAATACCCATCAAAACTGGGCAAATTAATATCCAGTAGGACCAAATCGGGGTTTACCGATTCAAAACACTCAATGATTGCATCAAATTGTTCCGTTATCACAGCATCATAGCCGTATTTTTCAAGATGATTTTGCAGCAGTTTTGCAATTTTTGGATCGTCCTCTATGATTAGAATTTTTGCCATTTGCATTCATCCTTCTTCAAGTAAAGAAATGATTCGATCAAGAACATAATAAATATTATACATAATGAACAAGCCTATTATTAGCAATACGGACGCTTTTGGGCGTGGGAGTGTCAAATGGCGGCACCGTTGTTAATCCGGGGCAGGTGGACTTTTGAACAAATAAATTGAAACGGGGCTTCCATATTGTTGGGAGCCCCGCAATCAGGTTTAAACCGTTTACCACCAGCCACAGCCGCCTACAAAGGCAGCACCTACAATGACTAAGAGGATGAACAGAACAACAACAAACGCAAAACCACCACCGTAGCCTACACCTGCACTCATGTAAAGGCACCTCCTCAGGGTTATTGATTATTATTTTATGTAGTTAAAGGTCCCAAGTGCAGAAGAGTTGGGATTCCAATTAAAAAATGTGCTATTTCACTATATAGTCGATCACGAAAAATGGCGCTGCGAACATTTTCTAAAAAACATCTAAAAATGTGTTGACAAGCCAGCATGCTTTAACTTATACTCTGTATTGTGCTTAATAAACGGCCCCTTGGTCAAGCGGTTAAGACACCGCCCTTTCACGGCGGTAACACGGGTTCGAATCCCGTAGGGGTCATTAGAAAGGCGAAAGGCGAAAGGCGTCACTGACGCCTGCAGCTGGACATTAATAAAAGCAAGAGCTCACGTTAGCACGTGACTGACCGAGCGCATGAAGCTGACACAGTAATGCACCGCTCATTACAATTTTAATAGCGGATGGCATGCTAAGAGCGCGATATCTTGTCGCAACGCATGCACTTGCACATTCTATTTCGGAGGATTAGCTCAGCTGGGAGAGCACCTGCCTTACAAGCAGGGGGTCGGCGGTTCGAACCCGTCATCCTCCACCACTTAAAATTATGGCTTGCCGGCCTAGCTCAATTGGTAGAGCAACTGACTTGTAATCAGTAGGTTGGGGGTTCAAGTCCTCTGGCCGGCACCATTTTTTATTTTGCCTTTTTTGAGGTGGGGTAGCGAAGTGGCTAAACGCGGCGGACTGTAAATCCGCTCCCTCCGGGTTCGGCGGTTCGAATCCGTCCCCCACCACCATTTACATAAAGAGGAATATAAAAAAAGATTATCGGGTAATATACTTAATGTGTTTTTAATCGATGGGCTATAGCCAAGCGGTAAGGCATCGGACTTTGACTCCGTGATCGTTGGTTCGAATCCAGCTAGCCCAGCCAAGAGCCATTAGCTCAGTTGGTAGAGCATCTGACTTTTAATCAGAGGGTCGCAGGTTCGAATCCTGCATGGCTCACTTTTTTATTTTCCTATCCGAGGGGCCTTAGCTCAGCTGGGAGAGCGCCTGCTTTGCACGCAGGAGGTCAGCGGTTCGATCCCGCTAGGCTCCATTTTTTAAAAAGCCTTGTTTAGACATAAGGCTTTTTTTCTATTTGGCGTCATTGAAGCGGGCGGTTAAATGTAAAACAACGCTGATTAAGGGAGCGAGGGTTTTGTTTCATAGAGCGATTTTGAGCGCAATGATCTGATAAGGTCAATGCCTCCCGAACAGAGAGGCAAAGAGGAAACTCGGTAGGCAAAGAGGGTCAATGCCTCCCGAACAGAGGGGCAAAGATGAAACTCGGTAGGCAAAGAGAGTCAATGCCTCCCGAACAGAAAGGCAAAGAGGAAATTCGGTAGGCAAAGGGAGTCAATGCCTCCCGAACAGAGGTGCAAAGAGGAAATTCGGTAGGCAAAGGGAGTCAATGCCTCCCGAGCAGAGAGTCAAAGAGGAAACTCGGTAGGCAAAGAGAGTCAATGCCTTCCAACCACCGGTTCTCCTCCAATTTATCTCATCAAGATCGTCAGTCTGTACGTCGCTAAACGAGCGCCTCCGCTTTTCTGCTGTCCAGCTCCAGCGCCTAGCCCCTCGAGGTCATAAGCCAATTCCCTGTGGTGGCTGAAGTACTGCCTCCTCGGGAATCGGCTTATGCTTGTCGGGGCTGAACAAGGCGCTTCCGCTTTTCTGCATATATATTCACTTTTTTGTCCAGTTGAGTCATTTGTGGTTCCCGGGATAGAATATAGGCATTAATGTTGGTGAAGGAGCGAGCCTATGAGAAAGAAACTTTCGATTGTCGGGGTGCCCATGGATCTGGGTCAGATGCGAAGGGGCGTCGATATGGGGCCGAGTGCCATGAGGTATGCGGATGCGGTTAAACGCTTGGAGCGCATAGGTTATGTGGTTGAGGATATGGGAGATATTCCAGTGGCTCATATAAATGAGGACAAAAATGCCCAGCCTTCTTTAAGGAATTTGAAAGCGATCACAAAGGCGGCCTCCCATTTGGCCGACTGTGTAGATTCCATTATAAAAAAAGACAGTTTTCCGCTAATTCTGGGGGGCGATCACAGTATTGCAATCGGAACGCTTGCAGGTGCGGCGAAACACTTCCACAATCTGGGCGTGATCTGGTATGATGCGCACGGGGATTTAAACACGGATGAAACGTCTCCTTCGGGGAACATCCACGGTATGCCGCTTGCTGCCAGCCTTGGCTTCGGACATCCCGAGCTGACAGGTGTTGGGGGATTCCATCCAAAGGTAAAACCTGAAAATGTTGTTATCATCGGGGCGCGCGATCTGGATCAGGGTGAAAGAGGTTTGATTAGGGAGCATTCCATCAAGGTATATACGATGCATGAAATTGACCGTCTGGGAATGACAAGGGTGATGGAAGAAACCATTGCTTACTTGAAAGAGAGAACAGACGGCGTCCATTTATCCCTTGATTTGGACGGTTTGGACCCCCATGATGCCCCTGGTGTAGGAACACCGGTATTGGGCGGCATCAGCTATCGCGAGAGCCATTTGGCGATGGAGATGCTCGCGGAATCGGAACTCATCACTTCAGCGGAATTTGTGGAAGTCAACCCCATTTTGGATGAAAAAAACAAGACAGCGGAGGTGGCTGTCGCGTTGATGGGATCTTTATTTGGAGAAAAGCTTTTGTGAAAAAATCCTTTTTAAAAAAGCAGCAGCTCATTTACGAACTGCTGCTTGCCTGTTTCTGCTCAAAAAGATGATATTTATTTAATAGCTGGTCCAATTGATCGCTTAAATATACGACGCGTTCATCCACGAAGGACCGGGACAGTCCCAATTCAACCATTTCTTTTCTTCTTTCCTCGATTTTCCTTAACAACATTTCCTGTTCCCTGTTCATGATCCATCCCTCGCAAAGTGATTGTTTATAACTGTTTAACCATTTTTTTAAAGATTAAACCAATTTCACTACCTAAGTAAAAATTTGTTATGATAGAAAAGATGATTAAATTTGAAACTTTATTTTAAACAGAACGTATATAAAGGGAACCGCGCAGGCGGGAGGGTTAAATGAGATGGATAAGCTGGTGAATCAAAGAATCAGGCAAGTTTTAAAAGGCGATCAGGAAGCATTTGGGGAAATCGTAGAGCTATATAGAGACAGGATCTTTTCCCTTTGCTACAGGATGCTTGGCAATCGGCATGAAGCGGAAGATATTGCACAGGAGGCGTTTGTCCGGGCCTATGTTAATATCGAAAGCTTTCAGATCAACCGCAAGTTTTCCACATGGCTGTATAGAATCGCCACCAATCTTTGTATAGATCGGATAAGAAAGAAAAAACCTGATTATTTTCTGGATGCTGAAATTGCAGGAACAGAAGGATTGACTTTATATTCACAATTGGCAGCAGCAGGAAAAACGCCTGATGCAGAAGTTGAAACGTTGGAACTTCAGGAAATTGTGCAAAATGAAATTTTGCGATTGCCGGATAAATACAGATCGGTCATTATACTCAGATACATTGATGACCTCTCGCTGAATGAAATCGCGGAAGTGTTGGAAATGCCGCTTGGCACTGTGAAAACAAGAATTCACCGCGGCAGGGAAGCACTTCGCAAGAGATTGCACAATATGTGAGAAAGGTGAGAAGGAAATTGAAGGCTTGTTCAGAAGAGATCGTTCTCTATATGCAGGAATACATGGACGGGGATCTGACACAAGATAAAGAACGTGAATTGAAGGATCACTTGCAAAAGTGCCAGGCCTGTCAAACACATTTTCAAGAATTGAAACGAACAGAAGCATTGGTGAAAAGTGTCTCCCGAATCTCAGCTCCCGCTCACTTTACAAATCAGGTCATGGCCCGCCTCCCGAAAGAAAAGAATATGGTGGGAGTCAAACGCTGGTTCAGACATCATCCTATGCTGATCGCCGTATCAGTATTCTTTTTATTAATGGCAGGAAGCCTTGTCAGCGGATGGAATGATGACCAGAAGTTTGCCTTCACGAAAAAACCTAATATCATCGTGGAAAATGACACAGTAATTGTTCCTGAAGGCGAAGTGGTCGAAGGGGATCTTGTTGTTAAAAACGGGGATCTCAGGATAGAAGGCCAAGTGGATGGGAATGTTACCATTATTAATGGAGATAAATACATGGCTTCTGCAGGGAACGTGACTGGTGATATAGATGAAATTGACGAAGTGTTCGAATGGATTTGGTATAAGATGAAAGAGGGCGGAAAAAAGGTAGGCCAATTATTCAAATGATTTTATCGGGGCTGCACATGCAGTCCTTTTTTGATAAAATTTTTCAAAATGAAACTGCATTGGCATATTGGCGGCAAATGCCTCCGGATTATTTTTATGTTATAATAAGTTAGTTATAATTGGTTTGCCTGCAACAATGTCTGCGCTTAAAAAATAGATGGAGGAAAGATTATGTCGTTTGCCGACCTTTCTATTATGGACTACTTGTCCCGCATAGTGGATATTTTCCTCGTTTGGTACGTTATATATAAGCTGCTTATGATTATACGCGGTACAAAAGCGGTGCAGCTTTTAAAAGGTATTTTTGTCATCATTATTGCACGGTTTGTCAGTGAATACCTTAATCTACATACGCTGAGCTGGATATTGGAAAATGCCATTACCTGGGGTTTCCTGGGGATCATTATCATATTCCAGCCTGAGCTGAGACGCGCCCTTGAACAACTTGGACGCGGAAGTATTTTTACAAGAGGCGGCATCCAGGAAGAAGAGGAATTGCATCAAAGAGTGACTGCGATTACAGAAGCCATCAGCTACATGGCAAAGCGCAGAATCGGGGCCTTGATTTCTATCGAACGTGAAACAGGCATGGGCGATTACATAGAAACCGGGATTCCGCTCCACTCTAAGCTGACCTCTCAGCTGCTGATCAATATCTTTATCCCCAACACGCCATTGCATGATGGGGCCGTCATTATCCAAAGGGATCAAATTGCCGCGGCCGCCTGTTATCTTCCTCTTTCCGAGAGCCCGTTCATTTCCAAGGAGCTTGGTACAAGACACCGGGCAGCGGTGGGAATCAGTGAAGTGACGGATGCCTTGACGATTGTCGTTTCCGAAGAAACAGGCCATGTATCCGTGACACAGCACGGTGAACTGTATAGAGATTTGTCTTCAGAAGAATTTCAGGAACTTCTGGAAAAGGAATTGGCCAAACAGACTTCCTCAACACTTTGGAAAAGAAAGGGGAAGAAACAAAATGGATAAATTCATGGATAATCCCTGGTTCGTAAGAATTGTCGCCATGGCGCTGGCCGTGCTTCTTTTCCTGTCAGTGCAGGACTTGGGGAACAAAAACGGAGCATCCAGGCCTAACGGAATGGAAAGCAATGAGGTGGAAACCATTACCGACGTGCCACTGGAGAAATACTTTGATTCCGAAAATCTTGTCGTAACCGGATTGCCTGAAACGGTTAATGTAACGATTGAAGGCCAAAGAAGATTTGTCGAAGCGACAAAGCGGCAAAGAGATTTTTCCATCTATGTGGATTTATCTGATTTAAGCATTGGTAACCATCGTGTTCCCATTTTATATAAAGATTTTTCCGAGAAGCTGAAGGTACAAGTGGAGCCTGTCTATGTGGAGGTCTCCATCCAGGAAAAGGTGACAAAGGACTTCACCGTCGAGCCCGAATTCAACAATAATATATTGGCGGAAGGATTTGAAGCTGAACTTCCGATTGTCGAACCGAACAAAGTCCAAATCACCGGCGGAAAAGAAACCCTTGAAAAGATTTCTTATGTGAAAGCATCCATTGATGCAAGAGGGCTGATTACAGACACCATTAAACGGGACACAAAAGTGACTGTCCTGGATCGCGAATTGAACAAGCTCGATGTGTTTGTCGAACCTGAGTATGTAACAGTGACCGTCCCGGTAAATAATCCGAGAAAGACTGTTCCGCTTAAAATCAAGCAGGTCGGATCTTCGCCTGAAGGCACTGTCATCAAGCGGATGGAAGGTGATATTGAAGAGGTCATGATTTTCGGGCGGACGGATATTTTGCAAAAAGTCGATGAAATAGAAGCGGAAGTGGATGTCAGCAAAATAACCAAAGATGAAGAATTGGATGTACCGATTATAAGGCCCGATGGGATTAATAAAATCACCCCTGAAATAGTCAAAGTGAAAGTCGTGACAGACAAGGCCAAAAAAAAGAGTGAAGAAACAAGTTTGAGTGAAGTGCCCATTGAAAGCAAGGGCTTGGCGGAAGGCTTGGATGTTGAGTTTTTATCGCCCGAGGATGGAGCTGTATCCATCAAAGTGGAAGGCAGCAAGGATCAGTTGAAAAAGGCTCAGGAGAGCGCGTTTGAAGTGTTTATGAATATGGAAGGCCTCCAGGCAGGGGACCATGAAGTGAACCTCGAAGTGAAAGGGCCGAAAGATGTCAAATGGGAGCTTTCAACAGAAAAGGCGAAGGTACGGATAAAGGAAAAAGAAACTGTTTAAACAAGAAAAGCGGAAGCGCCTTGCCCATCGACGTACAGACTGGAGTGCCTCCGACGAGATAAAGG
>NZ_VEKZ01000089.1:0-8727 GCF_007681465.1 Siminovitchia fortis | reverse complement strand
TTCTATTGAAGTGGTTCAATTTTCAAGTGCGATTGTGGTTCATTTTTAGATTACCATATACAGTTCTCAGATAATAATAAGCAAATTTCAATCCACGCCAAACTGGCGACATATTAATTTTAACACAAGTTTTTAAAAGAAGAAAAATGTACCCTCTAATTAGTATTTTAAGATATAATAAACAGAAGTCAGTGAATTTTGTAGATGATAATAAGCAAGAAGATAAATTTGGCTGACGGAGAAATTATCTATAAAATTTGGTTGGAGGAGTTTTTTATGGAAAAAAAGAATTTTAGCGCTGAATGTATTTATAAATTGCTTAGGGAAATAAAAGCGCTTCGACAAGAGAATAGGGAATTAAAGCAGCATGTAAAAACTTTAAAGAAAGCTGTGGCACTATTTGTGAAATAATAGTAATAATCATAGCAGTGGGAAAGCATCTTTACTGCTATGATTATACTTTCACTATAAATACTTATAGTAACTACACAAATTTAACACGTTAAATTGGAGGTGTAATTTTGCGAAATCAAATTGAATTTGAAGTTCATGGCAATTATGCGTTATTCACTGATCCCTTAACAAAAATCGGCGGGGAAAAGATGTCTTATCAAATTCCTACTTACCAAAGCTTAAAAGGGATTGTTGAATCCATTTATTGGAAGCCTACGATTATATGGATTATTGATGAAGTACGGGTAATGAATCCAATCCGAACAGAATCAAAAGGGATTCGGCCGATAGAGTACGGGGGAGGAAATACATTAGCCTATTATACATACTTACGGGATGTAAGATATCAAGTAAGGGCCCACTTTATTTTTAATCCTCATAGGCCAGACTTAGCGTTCGATCGTAATGAACACAAACATCATAATATTGCCAAACGAGCTGTGAAAGCCGGCGGCCGCAGGGATATATTTCTAGGGTCCAGAGAATGTCAGGGTTATGTAGAACCTTGTGAGTTTGGCAGAGGGGAAGGCTATTATGACAAATATGACGGGCAAATTGATTTCGGTGTAATGGTTCATGGTATTAACTACCCTGATGAAACTGGTAGAAATCAAATGGAGACACGGTTATGGAGACCCACAATGAAAGACGGTTATATTAAGTTCATCCGTCCAGATGAATGTACTATGATTCGTCCAATAGGTGAAATGTTGCCCAAGGAATTCAATCAATCAAACATCCAATCAGCTGATGAACTTTATAAAGAGGTCATTCAGGAAAGGGGTGATTAAATGACCTGGTTGAAAAACCTCTATGATACATACGAAAATAATCAAGGGTTAATAGGAGCATTTGAAAAAAACAAAAATGATCAGGAGTTTGCGCTTATTCCTATATCCCATACGACACAAACAGCGCAGATTGAAGTTTCTTTGGATGATAATGGTAATTTCGTCTCTGCAAAAGTTGTTGACAAAAACGATGCCAGTACGATCATTCCATGTACTGAGGCCTCGGCGAGCAGAACAAGTGCTCCAGTTCCTCATCCTTTGTTTGATAAGCTCATGTATGTTGCTGGTGACTATTTAAAATATGGAGGGACTATAAAAAAAACAAACCCGTACCAGGATTATATGGACCAATTGAAAACTTGGTGCGAATCGGAATACTCACATCCGAAAGTCGAAAGCGTTTACGCATATTTAAGCAAAGGAAGGCTTATTGAAGATTTAGTAGAAGAAAAGATTATCTATGTAGATGAAAATGATAAATTCATAGAAAAGTGGACGAATAGTATCAAAGAAAAATATGGCGAAAAACCTGATTTATTTAAGGTTGTCTCCTCCAATCAAAGCGACGCGTTTGTTCGTTTCTCTGTAAATAAAATTGGAGAGCCAGAGTCGAGATTGTGGAGAGACAGCTCAGTATATGAGTCTTTTATTCAGTTCTATGAGAGTCTTTTACAAAATCAGGATTATTGCTATGTGACAGGAGAGAGTCTCCCTACAACGGAGAGGCATGCCTCAAGAATTCGGTATTCCGCAGATATGTCCAAATTAATATCTGGTAATGATACAAGCGGTTTTACATTCCGTGGAAGGTTTAAGAAGAGTCAGGAAGCAGCCTCTATAAGTTACGAGGTCTCGCAAAAAGCGCATAACGCCTTAAAATGGTTGATCGCGAAACAGGGTTTTTCAATAGATGGAAAAGTATTTCTCGTATGGGGAACAGAAGAATCAGATTTGCCTAATCCTCACGACGATACGGACAGTTTGGGACTCTATGATACTGTGTCTGAAACAACTGGAGATGTAACGCATCAGGAATTTGCCAACCAGGTCCAAAAAGCAATTGCCGGTTACAGGCATGACACCGATTATAAATCAAAGGTTAACATCATGATTGTAGATGCAGCAACACCTGGCCGTATGGCGATCGTTTATTACCGTGATATGGATAAAGAGTTGTTCTTGAATCGTTTAGAATCATGGCACAAAACATGCTGCTGGCTGCACCGTTATAAAAAAGATGAAGATAAAAAAACGATAATATTTATGGGGGCACCTGCTACAAAAGATATCGCCTTTGCTGCATATGGATCTAAAGCAAGTGACAAGCTGGTCAAAGGGCTGGTCGAAAGAATGCTGCCATCAATCATTGATGGTAGGAAGATACCAGTTGACATTGTAAGAAGTGCATTTAATAGAGCTTCTAATCCAGTAGGTATGGAGACGTGGGAGTGGGAGAAAACACTTAGCATCACGTGTGCTTTAATTAATAAAGCATACGAAAAGGAGGGCTTAACCGTGGGGCTTGATGTTGATAACGATAACCGCGATTATTTATTTGGAAGGCTGTTGGCGATTGCTGATGTACTTGAAAGAAACGCCCTAGATAATGATGAGAAAAGGGCTACTAATGCTATTAGGTATATGAATGCTTTTGCTCAGCATCCGAGCAGGACATGGAGTATCATTCAAGCAAATATTCAACCATACCAAGCAAAATTGGGTACTCGGCTGAGCTACCATAATAAACTCTTGGATGAGGTAGGGGCAATGTTAAAGCCGGAAGATTTTAATGACAAACCATTAAGCGGACTTTATTTGCTTGGGTTTTATAGTCAAAGACATGAATTATATAAGAGTAAAAAAGAAAAAGAAGCCGAAAAAGGAGAGGTTTAATTGACTATTTTAGATCGTAAAATTGACTTTGCTGTTGTACTGACCGTAAGAAATGCAAATCCAAATGGAGATCCGCTTAACGGAAATCGTCCTAGGCAGAACTATGATGGATATGGTGAAATCTCGGATGTTTGTATTAAACGGAAGATTCGTAACCGTCTCCAAGATATGGGAGAACCTATTCTCGTACAGTCTGATGAAAGACGCAATGATGGGTTCCGAAGCATAAAAGATCGTGTTGACAGTAATGAAGAACTACAACAATATTCAAAAGGAAAGAAGAAAGACAGTTTGATATATGCGAAGATAGCGTGTGAATCATGGATGGACGTCCGCAGTTTTGGACAGGTATTTGCATTCAGCGGTTCGGAGGTTTCTATTGGGGTAAGAGGCCCCGTATCTATTCATACTGCTGTAAGTCTTGATCCAATTGATATATCCAGTATGCAAATAACAAAAAGCGTGAATTCTACAACTAACACAAAAGATCCCGATAAAAAGACGTCAGACACGATGGGGATGAAACACAGGGTAGATTTCGGAGTCTATGTTTTTTATGGAAGTATAAACACACAATTAGCGGAAAAAACAGGCTTTACGTTTGAAGATGCTGAAAAAATAAGAGAGGCATTGATTACTTTATTTGAAAATGACGCATCATCAGCCCGCCCAGATGGCAGTATGGAAGTGAATAAAGTCTTTTGGTGGCAGCATAATACCAAGATGGGTCAGTATTCTTCCGCAAAAGTTCATAAATCATTGGAAATTAATTTAAAAGAAGGGTTAAATGAGGCTAAGTCGTTCGATGATTATAAGATTACCCTTCACCAACTAGATGGCCTCGAAGTTCAAGAGTATGACGGTCTATAACGAAGAGGACTATTTATTGTTGTCGGGAATCCAGCATTTTATATTCTGTAAGAGGCAATGGGCATTGATTCATGTTGAACAGCAGTGGGAAGAGAATGTGAGAACTGTGGAAGGAAGGCATCTGCATAAACGCGCTGATCAGCCGATGATTCGTGAAAAAAGAGGAAATAAACTGGTTGTCAGAGGTCTGCCAATTCATTCAAAAGAACTTGGAGTCACAGGGGTATGTGATGTTGTTGAATTTTTTAAAGATGCTACAGGGATTTCTTTAGTTAACGAAGAAGGTACTTACATTCCTGTTCCTGTTGAATACAAAAGAGGTAAACCAAAGAAAGATGATTCTGATATTCTTCAATTAACTGCGCAGGCGATGTGCTTGGAAGAAATGCTGGTTTGCGAGATTCCTAAGGGTTATCTTTTCTATGGTGAAATAAAAAAGCGAGTGGAAGTATCCTTTACCGATTACTACCGGGATCAAGTTATAAAGTATTTTACCGAGATGCATCAATATTTCCAAAAGAAATATACGCCAAAGGTAAAAACGGGCCCCCATTGCCGGTCCTGCTCCCTCCAAAATATTTGTTTGCCGGTTATTTTGAAAAAGAGACCTGTCTCAAGCTATATTGAAGGGAGGTTAAAGGAATGAAGAAACTTTTAAACACTTTGTTCATAACCTCTCCTGATGTCTATCTGTCGCTTGATGGAGAAAATATCGTTGTCAAAAAAGAAAATGATGCTCTTGGAAGGTATCCTCTGCATAATTTAGAAGCTGTTTGTACCTTTGGTTATGCCGGAGCTAGCCCTGCGTTAATGGGTGCTTGCGCAAAAAGAGATATTTCAATAACCTTTATGACAAGAAATGGGAATTTTCTGGCACGAGTTATTGGAGAGTCGAAAGGAAATGTTATTTTAAGAAAGGAACAATATAGAATATCAGATGATGAAAAAAGAAGTGCTGTTGTTTCAAGGAATTTCATTCTTGGAAAAATATATAATGGGAAATGGATTTTAGAACGTGCTACAAGGGATTACCCTCTTAGAGTAGATGTTCCGAAGATAAAACGTATTACCTCAACATTAACGGAAACAATGAAAGCAGTTCGGGCTGTGGAGGATTTAGAAACGTTAAGAGGTCTGGAAGGAAATGCGGCGGTTCAGTATAATTCGGTTTTCGACGATCTCATCCTCCAACAAAAGGACTATTTCTTTTTTACATATAGAAATAAGCGCCCGCCCCTTGATAACGTAAATGCTTTACTCTCATTTGCCTATACAATGTTATCGAATGATATAAAGTCAGCCTTGGAATCTGTGGGGTTAGACGCATATGTTGGTTTTTTACACCGTGATAGACCGGGGAGAGCATCTCTTGCCTTAGATATGATGGAGGAACTGCGGGGTGTTTATGCAGATAGATTTGTTTTATCGTTAATTAATAAAAAAATTGTCAATCATAAGGGGTTCTTTCAAAAAGAAAGCGGAGCAGTAATAATGGATGATGATACTAGGAGAAAAGTATTGATGGCATGGCAAGAAAAGAAGCAAGAAAAAATACAGCATCCCTATTTAAATGAAAAGATTCCTTGGGGCCTGGTACCGCATACTCAAGCATTATTATTAGCCAGGCATATACGTGGGGACTTAGATGAATATCCACCATTTTTTTGGAAGTAGGTGAAAGAGTGCTTGTGTTAATAACATATGACGTCAGTACCACTACTCCGGAAGGTAGAAAAAGACTTAGGAAAGTCTCCAAGAAGTGTTTAGATTATGGACAAAGGGTTCAGAATTCCGTATTTGAATGTGTTTTGGATTCTACGCAACTTAAACAATTGAAATATCAATTAGAGGAAATTATTGATAAAGAAACCGATAGCTTAAGATTTTATAACTTGGGGAAAAACTATAAAGGCAAGGTAGATCATATAGGAGCGAAGGAATCTTACGATATAGAAGGAACACTTATTATTTAATTATGGTGCGAATATACAGCTCTCATACTTTTTCGTGGGGATTCGCACCCGAAATATCTTGGATTTGATAACGAATTTCCAGATAACTTCAAATGTATTCCTTTTTATGGGAATAAATAGCGAGTTTATGTGATTATTACCCTTTTTTTGGATAAAAACTCACTGATTTCGCTGTCGCACTCCTCGTGAGTGCGTGGATTGAAATTTTTAATATTTCAACCTTAGTTTCAGTATCCCCGTCGCACTCCTCGTGAGTGCGTGGATTGAAATATTTCATAGAAACTCATACCCGTTGAAGTTATACCGTCGCACTCCTCGTGAGTGCGTGGATTGAAATATGTTAGCGACTTCAGACAACCTACAACCGGTTGAGTCGCACTCCTCGTGAGTGCGTGGATTGAAATACCATCTTGATCACCTCCTCCTGTGTGCAGGAATCGTCGCACTCCTCGTGAGTGCGTGGATTGAAATTTGTCTACACCGAGTTTGCCTAGCACCCAGTTAACGTCGCACTCCTCGTGAGTGCGTGGATTGAAATTCAAACTCCTGCTCCATGCCTTCCAGGTCCTTGATGTCGCACTCCTCGTGAGTGCGTGGATTGAAATACCTTTGAACTCGTTACCTTTTCTTGAACCCTGACCGTCGCACTCCTCGTGAGTGCGTGGATTGAAATTTTCTCAAGGACGATCCAATAGGCGCATCCATAATGCCAGTCGCACTCCTCGTGAGTGCGTGGATTGAAATATTAGCAATATATTTTGGCATGATTTTGCCCTCCTTGTCGCACTCCTCGTGAGTGCGTGGATTGAAATTACTACTGTCATAACCGCGCCGAACCCCGAAATAAGTCGCACTCCTCGTGAGTGCGTGGATTGAAATCTCGTCAGTAAAACGTATTGCGAATACAACTTTATCGTCGCACTCCTCGTGAGTGCGTGGATTGAAATACAAAAATTCACGCAGATCTTATGGAGTACAGCCGTCGCACTCCTCGTGAGTGCGTGGATTGAAATAAAATATTGACGAGATGCTTACTTCGAACGGACTGTCGCACTCCTCGTGAGTGCGTGGATTGAAATACCGACACGCTCGCGAAAATTTGGCAGACGGTACGGTCGCACTCCTCGTGAGTGCGTGGATTGAAATCTCGCCGAGTGGTCGGTGCCGAAAGTAACCTATCGTCGCACTCCTCGTGAGTGCGTGGATTGAAATTTCTAATTCGATAGTAGAGCCGATGGGGTTACGAGTCGCACTCCTCGTGAGTGCGTGGATTGAAATAACTCGGCAATCGGGAAGGCAATAAGCCTCCGCAGGTCGCACTCCTCGTGAGTGCGTGGATTGAAATTTCGTAATCCCCGTCGTGGAATTTATCGATTGCTGTCGCACTCCTCGTGAGTGCGTGGATTGAAATCGTTACATATCGGCGCGAGCTTTCATTCCAAGCGTCGCACTCCTCGTGAGTGCGTGGATTGAAATTATCCTTGAAATCTACGAGCCCTACAGAAATATGTGTCGCACTCCTCGTGAGTGCGTGGATTGAAATCAAGAAGACGGTGATCCTGTACTTAAGTTTTTACGTCGCACTCCTCGTGAGTGCGTGGATTGAAATATACTTGAGTTTTCATTGATGGACTTAAGGTAGTGTCGCACTCCTCGTGAGTGCGTGGATTGAAATTATACGAGATTGGGCGTGATTTTCGAGAGTGGTTAGGTCGCACTCCTCGTGAGTGCGTGGATTGAAATAAGGATGAAATCTACAACTAGAAAGGGGTAAAAGCGTCGCACTCCTCGTGAGTGCGTGGATTGAAATCTGGTGTAGTGTAATTTCGAAAAACAGCCCTACCATGTCGCACTCCTCGTGAGTGCGTGGATTGAAATTTTGATTTTCTTGTTGTCATCTTGCAGTTGCTGAAGTCGCACTCCTCGTGAGTGCGTGGATTGAAATTCTGACGTAGAGCCCCACCGTCATAAGCCAAACCGTCGCACTCCTCGTGAGTGCGTGGATTGAAATCAAACGTTACTATTTCGTCGCCCCACAACACGTCCTGTCGCACTCCTCGTGAGTGCGTGGATTGAAATCTTCCGGCTCATATTCGTAAACCGCTCCGATAAGGTCGCACTCCTCGTGAGTGCGTGGATTGAAATGCTAATCCTTCGCCAGTCCAGCGTCCGATTTGAGTCGCACTCCTCGTGAGTGCGTGGATTGAAATGTTAGAACACTCAATCTATTCAGCCCTTTTAATTGTCGCACTCCTCGTGAGTGCGTGGATTGAAATAACCATCATTATTTGGTTAAAGAACTCACTCCCGGTCGCACTCCTCGTGAGTGCGTGGATTGAAATTTCGGAAAACTGGAACAACGCCAGTCCGTCGGTTGTCGCACTCCTCGTGAGTGCGTGGATTGAAATAATTTCGATGCGTCGAGGCTTTCAAACGGAATCATGTCGCACTCCTCGTGAGTGCGTGGATTGAAATCTTTTCGACATCTACCAAAGAGTCCTCAACTTCGAGTCGCACTCCTCGTGAGTGCGTGGATTGAAATATAGCGCCGTGTATTGCGTGTGACTTCGCGCTTGGTCGCACTCCTCGTGAGTGCGTGGATTGAAATACGTACCGATAATTTAAGTCCTCTGTTAGCTTTTGTCGCACTCCTCGTGAGTGCGTGGATTGAAATTCGACAGTCGTGTAAAGAATCACTTTGTTCCGTCAAAAACAGGCCTTCTTTATTCAAATTCCTTCAGCGTGAT
>NZ_VEKZ01000088.1:0-8986 GCF_007681465.1 Siminovitchia fortis | reverse complement strand
GTTTTACCAAATAGCCCCAGAATTAATGTTCAGTAAATTTACTTTCGTAATTTGGGATAACATTTTCATTATTATGATATGCTGATTTTCTATCAATTTAAACTTGAATGAATATCGAAATACTCTTTTTTATTAATTAGTTGAAAAGTATTGTATCGTCGTATATTTAAAACAAATTTTAAAAAAATTACGATGACCGGCACTGTTGCATGGAATGCCATTCTAGGTGAATCATGGACAAATATTCTACAGTTTATGGATATATACTAAATATTATAAATTTTCAAATTCCATACAATTTTTGGCATAGCCGTCGCAACAATCGATGACTCTGCAGCCGCTAAAAAGGTAGCGGCAAAGATAGAGATCATAACCATCGATCGATTCATGTTCATAATAATAAGCATCCTCCTTTATTTGGTTTAGCATGTATAGCTTCCAAATAAAGGTGGGCACTTGTTTATACATAAGAATATGATCATAACGTTCATCACTGCCTAATATCGACATTACGATAGGAACTGCGCGAGTTGCTCACGGAAGGTTTTCCTTCCAAAGTGATTCATCTCAATTTTTTAAATATTTATGTTTAAATGGTATCTTTAATAATTAGAATTTGTCAACAAATAAAACTGTCCGGATTTATATAGGTTAAATGGGGGGTACCAGCAATAAGGAAGAAAATTAGAAATGTAATCGGGCCAGTCCGTAGATGTTGCCGCCATTTTTCCTTAAAAAGTCATTTTTAATAACATGAACCGATCCGAAAAACCTTTAAAAAATGATATTTATCATTTCAAAAAAGTGATATACATAACTACCGGCCCCTGTCGGCTTTTCGATATGCTTTTAATAAATTAAATGAAGGAGGCACAAAGAACAATGAGAAAAGGTATATTAGTCGGTTTATATGCAGGGGTTATTTCAGGAGCGGCAGGTATTGCTGCGGCTTACCTGTTAGGTGCTGTGACAGGCCTGTGGTTCTCCCAGTTAAATTGGATCTCCATTGCGGTTGCTTCGATCATCGCAAATATCGCCGGGGCAATGATTTTCGTAAAGTGGTTTCAAAAAACTGCCAAACCTTCACTCTATTATGTTCTGCTGGCCGGGGGTGTCACTCTGTTGTCTTCACTGAATGTTTGGGCCAATCCGCCCGCAGATAAATTCTGGGTTATTGCACAGCCGGTGCATGTCGTGGTCTTCTTACTTTCGATCTGGTTGGTTCCGATGTGGCTGAAACACTGGAAGCAGACCCAAATTCCCGGGGCCTCGATTACCAACGAAAAAGGTTAAGGTCAATGGCTCAAAGCCATATGGTATGATAGAGCAAAATGAGGAAGGTGGTAAGAAATGGCTCACGCCAGACTGCCGTGGGAAACAATGATGTTGCTTCCTCCATTGATTTCTATGATTATTTTTCCGCAACCGACTGGGTACAACTATCTTTTGTTTTTTATAATCGCAACAGCTCATTTGATCAGCATTATGAATGCGAAACACCGAACCTTTTTCATCATTGTTCAACTGGTCGCGATTGCTTTATGGGGGGCTTTCTTGAGCCCGTGGGAATTGAGCTTCGGCTTTTATCCGGCTTTGGTGATCGGTTCGGCAGCGGCCTGTTGGGTATGAAAGAACGGTTGTTTCTGATCGAAGGGAAACTTGAAATGGAAACCGGGGAAACAAAAGGAACAAAAATCACGATTATCGTGCCGAAAGTCAAGAAACCGGCGATCAAGAAGGAGGGAATCCAAGAGAATCGTCATTGCGGAAGATCAGGGAATGCTTCGATCCGCGGTCAGCCAGTTGTTGGCCCCGGAAGAAGATATTGAAATTGTTGGGGAAGCCAACAACGGTGAACAGGCTCTCCGGATGTCAGGAAAAAACGCCGATATTGCCGTGCTCGATATAGAGATGCCATTGTTAAGCGGACTGGAGGCAGCGGAAAAGTTGAGGGATGAAGGCAGTGAATGCCGGGTCGCCATCGTGACCACCTTTGCCCGAAGCGGCTACCTGCAACGTGCCGTGAAGGCCGGAGTAATGGGTTATTTGCTAAAAGATACGCCCGTGTCCGAATTGGCGGAAGCACTGCGAAAAATTCACGCGGGCAGGCGTGTCTTCAGCCCGCACCTTACTTTTTCCATGATGGAAGAAATAAACCCACTGACGAAACAAGAATCCGAGATATTGCTGCACCTGAAGAAGGGGGATTCCGTCAAAGAAATCAGTAAGGCTTTATATATATATCCAGCTACGATCCGCAACTACATTTCCGAAATTATTGAGAAGCTTGAAGCGAGAAACAGGATGGATGCCGTCTCAATTGCCGAAAACAAAGGGTGGCTGCCGGAATAACCTTTTTGTAAAATAAAACTGATTTTTTGATGCAAGACTGAAGAGTAAAAATCCATTCACTTTTTATGAGAGAAGGAGAAAAAAGATGAAACATGTCATTGAAGTTGAAGGATTGACCAAACAGTACGGGGAAACCCGAGCCGTACAGGGGATTTCTTTTACAGTCGAAAAAGGCGAAATTTTCGGGATTATCGGTCCGAACGGAGCCGGTAAGACCACAACCATTGAGATTCTGGAAGGACTGCGGAAAAGAGATTCCGGAAACGTGCACGTACTTGGCTTTGACCCCGGCAAGGAATCCGACCGCTATCAATTAAATAAAAAAATCGGGGTGCAGTTCCAGGCCACATCCATACAGGAGTTAATGAAGGTCAAAGAAGCGCTGAATCTGTTTTCCTCTTTTTATGACACACATCATAACCTGATGGACATTATTGAACAATTACATTTGAAAGACAAACTCAATTCGTATTTCAAGGATCTTTCCGGTGGCTGGAAACAAAGGGTAACGCTCGCTTTATCTGTTTTGCATCAACCCGAAATCGTATTTTTGGATGAACCGAGCATGGGGCTTGATCCGCAAGCACGCCGAGAGTTGTGGGAAGTCATCCATACCCTGAAGGAACAAGGAACCACCATCCTGGTCACAACGCATTATATGGAAGAAGCCGAAAAACTTTGCGATCGTATCGCCATGGTGTACGACGGCCGAATCCGGGCACTTGGAAAACCGAATGTGTTGCTCGAAGACCTGGCGACAAACTACCTGGCGTTTGAGAGTTTCGATGTGGATCCCGATGTATTGATCGCCCTGCCCGGTGTGATTCATGTGGAGAAATCCGCGGATCGGGTGAGAATTCAAACAGAGAATCTCCAGCGTTCCGCCTACATGGTTTTAAAAGAATGTGAAGAACGCGGTTGGAAAGTGGCCGCATTCCGTTTCGAGCGAGGCACGCTGGATGATTTGTTTGTCCACCTGTTAAAGGAGCGATCAGCGTGAATAAAATTGTGAAACTGTCGGTAATGGAAACAAAGTTATTTTTTCGAGAAAAAATGGCCGTGTTCTGGACCTTTTTGTTTCCGGTTCTGATGATCTGGCTATTCGGGGCGATGTTCGGAAGCGCAAAAATCGGTGGGATGACCTATAGCAATGCTTACATTCCTTCCTGGATTGCCGTGAATATCTTGACCACTGCGTTTTTTGGAATCGGAACGGTGATGGCCAACTATCGTGAAAAAGGCATTTTGCGACGCTATCAGGTCACAACAGTAAGGCCCTGGATGGTGTTAACGGCGCAAACCGTGCAGGGAACCGTCATTTTTACCATCAGCGCCGTAATTATTCTCATTTTTGGATTCCTTGTGTTCGATTTACATGTACCGAAATATTTGGGAAGTACCTTGTTGGCAATACTATTAAGCCTGGTTGCCTTCTTCCCGTTCGGACTGTTGATCAATTCAATTGCCAAAAGCGTTCGGACTGCCTCAGCCATCAGTTCACTTGCCATGAATTTGATGATTTTTCTATCGGGAGCCACCTTTCCGATTGAATGGATGCCAAACGTATTACGTGTTATCGCCCACATCCTTCCGCTTTACTATGTCATTGATTTAATAAGGCAAACATGGAATTTCACACCGATTTGGGAGAATGGGGTGGATGTCGCGGTCCTCCTTGGTGTCGCCATCGTGTCAATCATTTTGTCCTCACGGTTTTTCCGCTGGAGCGGGGAGTAATTCTCTAAACGACAAGGTTTGGCGGAAAATCATAAATTGTTAAATAGAATAAAAGCCAGTACATTTCAAAATGCATTTGGAGGAATGGACGGTATGGAGGAAATAACGGAGTTAAAAAAGCTGTAGATTTTTTTATTCGGGGTGAGTATTATTGCAGTCGCCAGCCTGCATCCCAAATACATGATTATGATTCTATAAAGCATCTTGCTTTTGGTACAAATGTTGATGGCAGAACTGACGAGTTTATCGTTTATAATTCAAATCCTGCTCACTTTATTGATACAATAAATAAACTGGACATAAAAAAAGACTATTGGCTTACTTTGTTTTCTGACGAAGAACCGTATAGTTATGGTGCGGAGGGATATACCATCAAAAGTACAGAGTTTCTTATGATTTTAAATCTGGATAGCTGGTCTTTTGAAACAGATAACAAGATCATCAAGTGTGTCCAAACTGAGGAAGAAGCTCGACGTATCAATCATTTTTTCAATAAGGCCGCTATCGATCTTAAGAAATTAAATGATCCAAATCTGCATTTTTACGTTGGTGAAGAAAACGGGCATCCTGCATCTCATGGAAGCTATGCACTACTAGATAAAACCGTATTTTTGAATGATGTCTTTACTTCAAAAATGCATAGGGGTAAAGGAATGGCCAAAGCACTTTGCCGAAAAATGCTTATGGATGCCAAGCAGGAAGGTGCTGTCCAGAGTGTACTTGTTTCTAGTCAGATTGGGCATCCTTTATATCTAAAATTGGGATATCGAGATGTATCAAAAATGTGGGTGTTCGAAAGAAAATCTTAAACAATCGGGTGATTATTGAAGTTAATTAATATTTTTTAATGACTGATTTTTTGAAAAATGGGTTCGGATTGCAGTGTGGATAACTGAGCAGCAAGTAATGTTTTCATTGACTTTATCTATTGTGAAAATTATAATAAATACGATATTTAAAGTAATTAAACTAAGGTGGGTTGTTAAAAAATGGGTATTGTATGGATTAGATTGCGTTTTTCAACTTTATGCAGCTAATTGAATACTGCTTAAAGTCTCTGCCTGCAGGCAGAGTAAACGGGATCCGTCTGCCCTTTTTTAATAATCTTCATTAAAAAACTTATTAAAATATGCATTTGTGAAGAAAGGTGGATTGTTCTGCCTTTCTTTTTTTGTGTAAATTTTTACCTCAACCCTTAATTGGTGTGGATTATTTGGGATATGGTTCTAGGCTCAACTTTTATTTATAAAAGGCGAGGCTTCTTTCCTTTACTCTAAATCGCGGGCAGAAGACTGCGATTTTTTATATTGGAGGGAAAATCATATGACCAAAAAAACACATAAATACAGCAACAAAAAATTAAGCCGTGGAGAGCCTCCCAACTTTTCCGGACAGCACTTGATGCATAATAAAAGGCTGCTTCATGAAATCGTGGATCGAGCGAAAATATGCAAAGAAGATACAGTTTTAGAATTAGGAGCGGGAAAAGGTGCTTTGACGACAGTCCTCAACGAACGAGCAGGAAAGGTATTGGCGGTAGAATATGATTTTAAATTCGTCGAAGTTCTTAAAAAGAAAACGGCGCAAAGTCAAAATACGAAAATCATTCATCAAGACATCATGAAAGTCCATTTGCCGAAAGAAAAATTTGTCGTTGTATCAAATATTCCTTTCTCGATTACGACACCCATAATGAAGATGCTTCTAAGTAATCCATCGACCGGTTTGCAAAGAGGTGTTATTGTCATGGAAAAAGGTGCGGCCAAAAGATTCGCGTCAAATTTTGTGAAAGATCCATATATAATCGCTTGGAAAATGTGGTTTGATATTCAGTATGTTAAAGTGATTTCAAGAAAAAATTTCTCTCCACCACCAAGGGTTGATTCGGCAATGATTACAATAAATAGAAAGCCTAAACCGATTGTACCTTACAGCGATTATGTAATCTTTTGGGGATTAGCCGATTATGTGCTTAAAAATCCCCAAATATCTGTCGATTTAGCATTAAGAGGTGTATTTACACCACCTCAAATTAAGCATTTAAAAAGGAGTCTTCAAATAAAGAATGAGATTTCAGTTGCGACTTTATCGGAACAGCAATGGGGACTCATATTTGAAACAATGGTGAAGCATGTTCCAAAATTCAGATGGCCAAAGATAAAAAAGCCGTATTAAACCATTTTTGAAGTTTTAAGCGACCACCTGCTAAAGCGGGTGAATTTTGACATGAATGCCGACGACTAAAGTCGTATTTCAGGCCGAAGCCCTGCTCAAAGTCCAAAAGCTAAGCATACTCGAAGTCGGGTCTTGAAAGATCTTCCTTTCAAATACTGAAGACTTTACTTAATGCCATAATTGGCGGGCAGGACAATATTCCATTATTGGCCCGGTTGTAGAAAAGGTATATAGGACGGCCTGTGATATTTTATAGAAAGGAAAAGGATTATGAATCAGAAAGAAAGAAGTGCTGAAGCGGTAAGCGGAATCGTGGATGTGTTTAGATGTCCACTATGCAATAGTCCGATGAAGGTTTTTGCTTTAAAAAGCCTCATCTGCTCGAACAGTCATACGTTTGATTTTTCAAAGCAGGGCTATGTCAACATGATGAATCGCCCTTCAAATGGACATTACGACAAAAAACTTTTTGAAGCAAGACGAAGAATAATCATGGAAAGTAACTTATACACATTGTTGCATGAGAAGGTTTCAGAAATGCTCAAGAAGCATTTGGATGGCTCTTATGAACCAACTGTACTTCTTGATGCTGGATGTGGTGAGGGTTCTCATTTACAAAAGACTTTAGATGAATGCAAGAATGATGCGATAACCGGTATTGGGTTGGATATTTCAAAAGAGGGCATCATGATGGCTGCCAAAAATTATAAAAGTCCGATTTGGCTTGTCGGCGATTTAGCAAACATACCCTTGTCAGACCAATCATGCCACGTTGTTTTGAATTACCTTTCACCTGCAAATTATGAGGAGTTCAAAAGAATCCTGGCTCCGGATGGCCTCCATTGTGAAAGTTGTTCCCCGTTCCAATTATTTAAAGGAATTACGGGAAATCCTTTTTACTGATAAAAATAAAAAGACTTATGACAATGATGAAATCGTATCGCTTTTCAAGCAACATTTTCATTTGGAGGAAAATGTCAAATTAAGCTATGTAAAGGAATTAAACCAATCAGAGTTGATAAATCTTGTTCAAATGTCCCCTCTTGCTTGGAATTCAAAAAAAGAACAAATCGAATCATTTATGAATCAAGATTCTGCTGGGATAACCGTTGATCTAGATATTTTGGTTGGTGTCACTAAGCATATGAATTAGCAGTGGAGAGTGATGAAAATGACAGTATTAATGATGACTTTACAGTTTCAATTAAGAGAATGAATTAAATTCAATCTTGTGTCTACATGGGGAGGTTGTGGATCAGAAAGATAATGGAATAGAGGATATGCGCAGATAGATGAAGATAAAGAGGGAGGAATAGTTAAAATTGAAAAAAGTCTTGGCATTATCGATTGCTGCTGTCTTTTTAATAGCGGGTTGCTCTGAACAACGAAGTTCCCCTGATGGTTCGGAATACATGGAAAAACCAGAACAATCTTTACCTGCAGAAGATTTGGAAGTCATTGCGGACAACTTGGATGTTCCGTGGTCCATCGAAAAATTAGAGGATACCATTTATTTAACAGAAAGATCAGGGAACATTGTCAAAATAGAAGGAGACGAGGTAGAGCGGCAAAGTGTAGAACTAGAAGAAGAGGTGTCAACAGCTTCAGAGGCAGGGCTGCTTGGATTTGTGCTTGCCCCTGACTTTTCCGAATCGAACCAAGCGTATGCCTATTATACGTATGAAAACAGTGGAGGACAATTCAATCGTATCGTAACGCTTCGATTAGAAGGCAATATATGGAGAGAAGAGAGCCTGCTTCTTGACCAAATTCCCAGTGGTACTTACCATCATGGCGGAAGACTTAAAATAGGGCCTGATGAAAAACTGTATGCAACAGCAGGAGACGCTTCTGAGCGTGAAATAGCACAAGATCTTAATTCATTAGGCGGTAAAATTTTAAGACTGAACCTCGATGGATCGATACCAGGTGATAACCCGTTTCCAGACTCCTACGTTTATAGCTACGGACACCGCAATCCTCAAGGGATTACTTGGTCATCGGATGGTACGATGTATGCAAGTGAGCACGGTGATAACGCAAATGATGAAATCAATTTGATCAAGGCCGGTCAAAATTACGGTTGGCCGATTATTGAAGGAGAAGAAAAGCAGGAAGGTATGGTTTCCCCTTTATTCACTTCCGGAAACGAAGCGACTTGGGCACCATCCGGGATGGCGTATGATAATGATAAATTATATGTTGCAGCTCTCAGAGGAACTGCCGTTTTGGAATTTGATTTAAAAACGAATGAACAACGGGAACTGGTAACGGATCTTGGTCGAATTCGAGATGTTTTTATTGAGGATGAATACCTTTACTTCATTAGTAATAACCTTGATGGTCGGGGAACGGGACAGGAAAATGACGATAGGTTATACAGGATGCCGCTTTCTGATTAAATACTTAAAATCGTGACCTGCAACCTTTGGGCAGACTTCCATTGGCTGCTATTGTCATATGTAAAAAACCATTGACGTGATCAATAGAAGGTGTTAGTATATTTCTACTGGCAATACAAACTAGACTATTGTTGAACCAAACGCAATAATTTAAAATTGTATTGACGCCAGGTTTTAAAAAATGTTATATTAGGAAAGTCGCCTCAAACAAGGTTGAAAAATATTTTTTAAAAAGTTGTTGACAACCTGAAATGAGCGCGGTATAATAGAAAAGTCGCCCAAGAGAGCGGCGAACAAGTTTGATCTTTGAAAACTGAACG
>NZ_VEKZ01000087.1:0-8993 GCF_007681465.1 Siminovitchia fortis | reverse complement strand
GCCGTTATCAAGGCCGACTTTCCCTTCAACCGGTTTCCTCTTTTGGGGCGGGATGCCTTTCATGACCAGCTGCAGATAGAATTTCGTTCTGCCGCGGATGATTTTGCGCACAATCCGGCAATAAGCGATTTCATCGTGCAGGGCTGCTTCCAGGTATGGATCTTTACCTGGTTTTGGCATTTCTGCTTTTATTTTTAATCCGTTCCACTCCACAAAGCCATTTTCGTATCTGATCCCTGATTTATTGGTTTTGCCTTCCAGCGTATTGAATTCGCCGAACTTTTTGAAGCGCACCTTTTTTGTTTTTGGGTTGAAAAGATAATCTTCGATCGATTCCCAGACATTGAGTGCAATTTTTTGCACGGCATGAGAGTCTAAATGCACCTTTTGCTTGTGCTTTTTGTTTTTCGGTTTTTTGCCAAGGAAGTGTTTTCCCATATGATTGACGATGCGCTCTGCACCGGTTTTACTGACATCATATGCTTCCTGAATCTCGGTTAATTTTTTTGTTCGTGTCTTGGATTTCTCTTGCTTGAGCCAAAATTGATAAGTTTCATCTTTTCTCATTTGTTGAATGTTATCCAGCATTTTTCGCTTGCAGGCGTTATAAATATGGCGCCCGATTTCAAGGCGTTTTTCCAGTATATGAACTTGAAAAATCTCCGTTTTGAGGAATAGTTCTACGACATAGCGGGGACCCATGTTCGCCATATTTACCCGGCCTCCGAACATACATTCTATATTAATGTTATAATATTAAAAAAATAAAAGCAAGCGCTTTTTCATCTTTATTTGAATCTATGCCGCTGGCATTCATCCCGGCATTGAAATACCGGGATGAATGCCAGTTGTTCGTAACATAGGACAGGGCACGCAAAGCATGCCCTTAACAATCCTTTTCTACTACCCTCATTGGCCGCATCATGTCATAATCTTCATGTTCCAGTATATGGCAGTGCCATACATATTCGCCGGGATTTTCCGTAAATTGCATAATGACACTTGTAACCATACCAGGCTCAGCTTTCACTGTGTCTTTCCATCCCCTCTCATGTATCTCAGGTTCAATCGGAGGGCCGGTGTATTGAATATGGCCGTCTTGGTTAAAGCGCTCCAGGTCAAACGGTATCCTGTGCAAAATTTTAAATTGGATCAGATGAATGTGAATGGGATGGGGAAAGTTAGTGACGTTGATCAATTTCCAAACTTCCGTATCGCCAATGACAGGCTTCTCGGTGACAGGATCATGCCACATTCGATCATCCAGCAACAATACTGGTCTATTATATTCATCTTGGATCGCATCAAGCTTTAATAATCTGGTTTTATCGGCCTTATTTTCGTCCAATATCAGTTCATCCGACATCATCTTATCCGGTATCTCGCTGGAATCCCTCCCTTTTAAAGGCAGGACCACATCAAAACGCATAATCACTCCCATATTCCCGTCATCATTTGTATTTTGCAAAATGATTTTTTTCCCTTTGTGTTTTGAAAAGTCGATGATCACCTCCGAGCGTTCAGCGGGTTCCAAAGGAAGAGCTGTCAGTTCGGCAGGTTTTTCAAGCAGTCCGCCATCCGTAGCGATTTGATGGAAAGCCCGCCCGTCACCTAATCTTAAAGTATAGGCATTCGTATTGGATGCGTTTAATATACGGAAACGATATTTGCGGGGCTCGACTGATAATTTGGGCCAGAGCTTCCCGTTAACCGCTATCGTATTCCCGAT
Source organism: Siminovitchia fortis (assembly GCF_007681465.1). NCBI lineage: Bacteria > Bacillati > Bacillota > Bacilli > Caryophanales > Bacillaceae > Siminovitchia > Siminovitchia fortis. The sequence continues at coordinate 7,264 of NZ_VEKZ01000087.1, read as the reverse complement.
AAAAAAAGGCTGCACAGACGGGTTTACAGGCGCTGGCGGAGTAGTGTTTTCCGGGTAAAATAATGAACCGTCCGAACGGAATGACCGGTCCTGAATCATCAAAGGTATATCATATGGGCCTTTGGGCAATTTCAGTTGCTTTTCCACCGGATCTTCAATCAAATAGAACCCTGCTAAACCAGCGTATACATTCAGCCTTGTAATGCCAATGGCGTGATCGTGATACCAAAGAGTCGCTCCCATTTGCCTGTTTGTATATTCGTATACTTTACGCCTGAAGGCTGCACCCGTTTCAGCAAAATCTCTGGAAAACCAGGCTTCAGGATGGCCATCGCTTTCCCAGGCAACATTCGCACCGTGTAAATGGACAACTGTCCGGACGTCCGGGGGGCCGGCCGATTCATGAAGCGTCCTGTCAATTGGCAAAAGGTGTTTCCTTGGCAATTTATTCTTCCAACACACGGAGATTTTTTCGTTTTTCCGGACTTTTATTGTGGGGCCGGGATGCATTCCATCATATCCCCAAACCGTTGTTGTCGGAAAAAGACGATGATATCGATGCTGTATTTGTTTCATTGAGATTTCATAATACGGATTACCTTTAATGGCGGTTCTTGGCTTGGCAACCGCAGGAATCGGCAGCTCATCCTCGAACTTCGGAATAGTGTCCGGATTGGAAGGATCAACCTTCTTTCCCGTTTTATATTTAGTATGCATTCCATCACTTCCTGACCTATAATCTCCTATTTATTGTATGTGGGTCAATCGTTGATGAAAGGGACAGATGCGGAGTCTCGGATACTGGAGCAAAAAAATAAGGGATGAGTGAGCTAAGCTCAACCCATCCCAAAGGCAGTAGAACAGTCTTTCTTATGCCCAGCTTCAGGCGCCATCGGCGCAAGGATCAAGCCGAATTGCTGTGGTGGCTGAAAAGCTCCCTCATCAAATTCGTCTTGTGCTTGTCGCCTAAGGCTGCGCGCCTTGCGCTTTTCTTATTCGGTTTGCGTTTTAAATTTTTTAGCGAGTGCCTTATCAGTCTTCGGGGGAGTGACCCGCTTCATGAACATTGCCAACACAAGCGCAACTGCTGCGATATAAGTTGATATTAGGAATGTATGTGTAATCCCGTCAAGCATAGCCTGCTGGGATAATTCTTTTAAAGCTTCGGGAGTGGCCGGTGCATTGCCTGAAGCCGCTGCTTTTTCCGCAAGTTCAGCGCCGCTCGTTTCCATCCTTTTATTCATAATCGTGATCAGGACTGCCGTTCCAATCGCGCCGGAAATTTGCTGTAATGTGTTGTTCATCGCAGTTCCATGTGGATTGGCAGACATCGGAAGCTGATTCAGGCCATTTGTCATTACAGGCATCATGACGAGGGACATTCCAAACATGCGAATCGTGTATAGAAACATAATATGATAAAATCCGGTGTCCGCGGTGAGCCTGCTGAAAAGATACGTTGTAATCACAGTTACCGTAAGGCCAATCGCTGCCAAAATCCTTGCTCCGTATTTATCGAAAAGCCTTCCTGTGACCGGCGACATGATGGCCATCAAAATTGCACCGGGAAGCATCAATAATCCCGCATGGAACGGCGAGATTTCCCTAATCGTCTGAACATAAATCGGAGTCAAAATCATTCCGGAGAACATCGAAGCCGAAACTACTACCATGATCACCGAGGAAAGGGCAAACATCGGATATTTATAAATCCTGAATTCCAGCATCGGGTCTTCCATTTTAAGCTGGCGTACGACAAATATAACAAGCGCAATGACACCAATGACGATGGTGCCGTACACTTCCGGGGCATCCCAGCCTTTATCCCCGGCTGTACTGAATCCGTACAAGAGACTCCCAAATCCGATGCTTGATAAAATAAGCGAAAATATATTCACTTTGATGTCACGGGTTGGAGTGATGTTTTTCAGCTTAAACAATGCAAAAATAAGCGTAATGACGGCAAAAGGCAGGATGATCCTAAAAAGAGTACGCCAATCATAATGTTCCACTACCCAGCCCGACAGTGTCGGCCCGATGGCCGGGGCGGCCATGATCACGAGTCCAAACATACCCATAGCGGTTCCCCGCCGCTCAACAGGAAATGCGGTCAGCATCACATTCATAAGCAGCGGCATCATCATCCCTGCACCGGAAGCCTGAATCATGCGCCCTGCTATAAGAAAACCGAATGAAGGTGCAAAAGCCGCAAATGCGGTTCCTATTGTAAACAGCGACATAGCTGTCAAAAACAGATTTCTGTTGGTAAACCTCTGAATAAAAAAAGCACTTGCCGGGATTAATATCCCATTGACAAGCATATATCCATTCGTAAGCCACTGAACGACGGCCGGTTTTACATTAAATTCCGCCATGATTGTCGGAAGCGCCACATTCAGAAGCGTATTGTTCAAAAAAGCCACAAATGCGCCGAAAAAAAGGATTGCAATCATACCATAAGGCGGCTTTTTATGCAGTTCTTCCATATCCATTTTGTTTTCCCTTCCTTCACGTTGAAATCGCTCATTACTGATTACTTTTCACATTTTATACTCTGCGTTCAACTTTTGCAATAAAAAGTTCTCTTATCCATTAAAACATTGATAAACATAGGAAAAAAGGCTACTATAAGACTATACTTCAAGTCTAAAGGTGATTGGATGAACGACCGGAAACACCGTGTTTTATTAACTGCCCAGCGGCTTTTTATAGAAAAAGGCTTCGCCGCCACTTCAGTTCAGGACATATTGGACGAATCAAAGATATCAAAAGGTACGTTTTATAATTATTTTTCATCTAAAAATGAGTGCCTGATGACGATCCTGATTCATGCGCACGAAATAACTGCCGCCAGAAGAAAGGAATTATTGATCGGAAAAGACCGTTCGGATAAAGAAGTTTTGGCCAGACAAATTGCAGTCCGGATGGAAATCCATCGAGAACAGCAATTAGTCCCCCTTTTTGAAGCGATTTTTCATTCCAAAGACCGTGAATTGAGAGAATTTATAAAAAAGCATCACATGGCTGAACTTGCGTGGCTGTCCCGAAGACTGGTTGACGTATATGGCAAGGAAGCAGATCCCTACGCCTTGGATTGTGCAATCATGGTTGCAGGCATGCTCAAACATTTTATTAACGTTTGGGTGACCGGCCTTAAGGAGGATGTAGACACATTCAGGCTTATCAACTTTATACTGCGCAGAACCGACTCCATTATTCTTAATATGATCCAAACGAAAGACAACCTGTTGGGGGAACGTTTATTTTTACCTTACGAGGAATCTTTTAAGAAAGATTTATATACAAAGGAGCAAATACTTGAAAGCCTCTTAAGCTTTTCAAATTCGCTTGGAGAAGGACATAAAGGGAAGCAGTATGCCGATTTTCTTATTAATGAAATACAGTCAGACCTTCCAAGAATCCATTTAATGGAAACCGTTCTCCATGCTTTCGCTGATGCTTTTAACAACACACCTTCTGAAAAAGAAGCAAAAGAACTGGCATTTTCTATATCCGATTACATGAATGCACTGTAAAAACAAGCCCGGTGAATGAAAGCCAAGTGCTTTCTTTCATCGGGCTTTTCTAATCATCAATAGAAGCTGGACTTATTCTTCTTTTTCTTTTGGAGGCTGGTTTTGGCCCGCCGGTTTCCCTTTATTTTCGTCGGAATCCCCTGCTCCCTTATTATCTTCGGGTGGAGGGCTATCCTTGTTTCCCGGATTTTCTTTATCATTCCCGCCCTTATTCTCTTCGGGATTCCTATTATTATTTCCTCCTTGGCCGTTGTTTCCTGCAGGAGGCTGCTTATTCCCCTGTCCCGGATTTTCTTCGCTTGGAGGCTTCGGATTATTGTCACCGGGCTTTTTCTGCCCTTCATTTTCCACATTTGGATCAGGCTTTTTCTCTTGTTCTCCGGATTTCTCTTGGTCTTCATTTTCTTTCTCTTTTTCTTCTATTTTCTCATCAGAATCCTCAAGCTTTTCGTCATCCTCTTCTGTGATCTCCGGCTTGTTCTCCACTTCATTCTTCTTTACAGGCTTATTTATGTTGATCTGCTTTTTGGCAGGGGCGGTTCCTTTTACAAATAATTCGACCCTGTTTCCAATGGTCCTTTTTTCCACAGAGGATGGCATCGTGAAGTCCGGTGTTTCGATGCCTTCGGATACTTCAGACATAATATGTTTGAAAATCAATTTGGCATTATGAGAGTCCTGCATTTGGACGAAACTTTCCTGTGAAATCTCATCATATCCGGTCCATACGGCAGCTGAATAACGGGTTGTATATCCGGCAAACCATGCATCCGTCACCCCATATCCATAGATGTCATCCGGCAATTCGTTTGTACCTGTTTTTCCTGCCAGCGGAAGTCCCGGAATGTTTGCCATATCCCCGGTTCCCTCTGTCACCACTGTTTTTAACATATCTGTGATCATATAAGCCGTATAATCACTCATCGCCTGAACAGGCTTCGGCTGTAGATTCTTTTCCTTTCCATCCAAATACACGATTTTGCGAACCGTATGGGGCTCATTAAACACCCCCTCGTTTCCAAAAGCGGCATAGGCTCCTGCCAGTTGAAGAGGAGAGACTCCATCTTTAAAACCGCCAATGGCATAGGCAGGAAAAATTTCATCCAAAGGAATGCCCAGTTTTTCGGCAAATTTCTTTGCCTCTTCAGGCCCTGCTTCCTGCATCGCTTTAATGGCAGGTATATTATACGACCATTGAAGTGCAGTCCTCATGGAGACATTACCATGAAAGCGATTGTCCCAGTTTTTAAAAACCTTTCCGTTCAACTCGATTTCTTCATCTTTTATCTGCTCATACGTCGACCATTTCAGCTTTTCAATTGCCGGCCCATAGGCCATGATGGGCTTGGCTGTAGAGCCTGGCTGCCGTTTCATTTGAGTGGCATAATTGAAGCCTCTTTGAATCTCTGCTTCCGAATCCCGGCTGCCGCCAATCGCGCGAACTTCCCCGGTCTTTGTATCTAACAGTACGACACCCGCTCTGAATTTATCATCAGGATAATCAATATATTCATCTGTCTTTAAAACTTTGTCTGTAATCTTTTGTGCTTTGGGATCAAATGTTGTATAGATTTTCAGCCCCAGCGTATAAAGCTTGTCCTCATCTATCCCTTTTTCCTTCAATTCTTCGATGACCCTGTCCGTGAAGCTGTTATATGTATTTTTCCTCTTTTGCTTCTTCAGCATGTCTTTTACCGGAATGGATTGCGCTTCCTTTTTTTCTTTTTCAGTTATATATCCATGCTCATGCATCAAAGAAAGAACAAGATCCCTTCTGTTTTCGGCAAGCTCCGGATTCTCGTATGGATTATAACCGCTCGGCCTTTGCGGCAATCCTGCCAACAGCGCTGCCTCGCTTAAGTTTAAATCCTTAACGGATTTCCCGAAATACACATCTGCGGCCGTTGCAACGCCGTATGCCCCTTCACCGAAATAAACTTTATTCAAATACATCTCCAATATTTCTTCTTTTGTATATTTCCTTTCCAATTTTAATGCAAGATATGCTTCTTGAACTTTGCGCTCGATGGTTTTTTCAGGGGATAAAAAAGACATCTTTACGAGCTGCTGTGTGATCGTGCTGCCCCCCTCCACTCCAAAGCCTTCCTTAATATTTGCAACCGTTGCACCAGCGATTCGTTTAAAGTCAATGCCATGATGATCCCAGAACCTCACATCTTCGACAGACAGGAAAGCATTCTGCACGCTTTTCGGTACCTGATCCAAAGGAACCATTTTTCGGTATTCTTCTCCGGCTACATCCATTATCTTTTTATTATTCATGTCGTATATAGTGGAAGACATTGGTGAATTTAGCTGCTCGGGATTTAATTTGGGCGCTTCTTTTACATAGGCCATCGCTGTAAATGCAAAAACCCCAGTAACTAAAATCCCGAAAATGAAGAATGCCAACAAAGTCCGAAAAGCCAAACTTCGGGCTCTTCCTTTTACTTTTTCTTTTTTTTCCTTATTCTCTCTGTATTGCCTGCGACTGGGATAACTCTCCCCCATGACCACATTCCCCCTAATATGTAATCATAATAATAACGAATACCCGAAATTTTTTTGTTCTAACCTTTGAATCCGCTGGAAAATCGAAAATTTAATTACAGCTGCGGATAATGGAAAATACATTTTCATGAATCCCGCGAACCCCTATTTTACTCACTCCGAGATGCAATTCTTGTCGCATTTCGGCTTATATTTCAGGATATTTTTCAACGTTTTTCGAATAAAAGTTCAAATGTAAAAAAAGGCGTCTTTACAGATGCCTTTTTTAAAAATATATTTGTGTTCATTTAGGTTTTTATCTAAAAAGAGCGTACATTGTAAACGTGCATAATCTATGTTGTTTTACAAACTCTACCCATATAAACAGATATAAGAAAAGGATGAATCACAGTGAAACATATTCGGCTCCTGTCCTGCCTGCTTCTCCTTGCTTTATGTTTTTCGTCCGGCTCTGTTCAGCCAAAGGCGATGGCTGCGGAAAAAAATAAATACGAAAGTACATCGATTATGAGGGGCCCTGCGACAAAACGTGAAATCGCTTTGACTTTCGATGATGCGCCGGATGATATCTTTACACCTAAGATTTTGGATATCCTGAAGGAAAAAGAAGTGAAAGCCACCTTTTTTCTTGTTGGATACAGGATAGAAAAATATCCTGATATTGCCAGACGCATTGTGCGGGAGGGCCATGCAGTGGGGAACCACTCCTATAATCATCCTAACTTTTTAAACATGCAAGACGCTGATTTTCAAAAGCAAATTACCAGAACAGACGAGTTAATCCGCTCTCTGACCGGCTCTGCTCCAACTATTGTGAGGCCTCCGTATGGAAATATCAGCAACAGACAGATGGAATGGCTGGCAGGAAGCAAAAGAATTGTAGTGGCATGGGACGTGGATTCGCTGGATTGGAAAGGGTTGGAGGCGGAAGAAGTGGCAAGCAATATTCTTCCGAACGTAAGTCCCGGGTCCATTGTTCTGCAGCATTCGGGAACCGGCGATGGCGGGGATTTATCGGGTACCGTCCATGCACTGCCGACGGTGATCGATGATTTGCGAAAAAAAGGATTCAAACTGGTGACAGTCCAGGACATGCTCGGTATACCATAATATTGTTGCGATAAATTAAGAAAAGCGGAAGCGCCTTGCCCATTGACGTACAGACTGGAGTGCCTCCGACGAGATAAAGGAAACACGGCGAGGAACGAGCCGATGTT
>NZ_VEKZ01000086.1:0-9360 GCF_007681465.1 Siminovitchia fortis | reverse complement strand
TTATCTCGTCGGAGGCACTCCAGTCTGTACGTCGATGGGCAAGGCGCTTGCGCTTTTCTTAATACCCGCTATTGCTATGTTTAAAACAGTCGGGAATATCGACCCAGACTTAATGATATAAACGCCAATTGAAAGCGATTGCGGGAAATTGGGCTTTCTTGCAAACGTTTGTCAATTGCATGGCGAAATTGCTAGAATAACTATATGAAACAAAATTAGGGCGTAAACAGGCAAACGATTGGAGGATGAATGAGTGAATACCGAAGTTGTCAATTTTATAAAAGAACACAAGGGCGATCTGCTCGAAAATTGGATGGCCGCAATGAAAATAAGCAGCCACGAACGGTCATTGAACCTCATTTCAGATGATGTGTTCAAAGACATTAGCCATGAGTTTATTGAAGTTGCGGTTTCCAACATCATAGATTCAGAGAATGGGTTTAACCAGAAGGTTGAACGCTTTACTGAGAGGGTTGTCAGGATTGGCTGGGAGCTGGTCTTTTTAATGGACGGGCTTAGTACGTTAAAAATCCTTGTTTTGGAGTTAATGCAAAAGGAAAAGGATTACAGCAGCGAAGAAGTGATCGAATTGATCACCGAGATAGATCGCTGGGTTGCCCCGATGACGAATCAGATCATCGAGTCTTATTCCAATAATTGGGAGAAAACCGTTTCCCTTCAAAAGGTTGCCCTTCAAGAATTGTCAGCCCCATTGATACCTGTATTTGAAAAGATCTCTGTCATGCCGCTCGTGGGAACGATTGATACGGATAGAGCGAGACTGATTATGGAAAATTTGCTTTCGGGAGTCGTTAAACACCGTTCGGAAGTTGTTTTGATCGATATAACCGGTGTTCCTGTTGTCGACACGATGGTTGCACATCACATCATACAGGCGGCAGATGCTGTCAGGTTGGTAGGATCAAGGTGCATGCTTGTGGGAATCCGTCCGGAGATTGCACAAACGATCGTTAACCTCGGCATCAATCTTAATCAGATTACAACGACAAGCACCCTGCAAAAGGGAATTGAAAAAGCAATGGAGTTTACCAATAGAAAAATCGTGGTGCTTAAGGAGGGTAAAGATTGAGAATACCGATCTTAAAGCTCAAGGATTGTTTGCTCGTTTCCATTCAGTGGGAATTGGATGACCAAACAGCCCTTTCATTTCAGGAACATCTCTTGCAAAAAATTCATACGACAAATGCCCGTGGTGTCGTCATCGACATTACGTCCATTGATTTTATTGACTCTTTCATTGCCAAAGTATTGGGCGACGTAATGGAAATGTCAAAATTGATGGGTGCAAAAGTTGTCATTACCGGAATACAGCCGGCGGTGGCCATTACTCTCATTGAATTGGGAATCAGGCTGGAGGATGTTATGACCGCTCTTGATCTGGAAAACGGATTGGATAAATTACAACAGGAACTGGGGGATTAAGCCTATGGAGCTGCAGTCCTTCGTAAAAATATTAAATGAATGGGACATCGTAGCAGTTCGCCAATTAGGCAGAAATGCCGCGAAAGAGCTGGGCTTTGGGGTAGTGGACCAGGCAAGGATTACAACTGCGATCAGCGAATTGGCCCGAAATATTTTCTTATATGCCGGTGAGGGAAAAGTAACCATTGATAAAATATGTTCAGATGGAAAAAAAGGATTGAAAATAATTGCAGAAGATGAAGGGCCGGGGATAGCGGATATTCGAAAAGTGATGGAAGACGGATATTCTACTTCCGGAGGATTGGGAGCCGGTCTTCCGGGTGTCAAACGGTTAATGGATGAGTTTGATGTTCAATCACAAGAGGGAAAGGGCACTGTCATCACTGCTATCAAGTGGCTCCGGTAGAAGGAGTGGGTTGAGTGGATTTTTGGGATACGGTTAAACCGAAATACAGAGATATTATTAAAAAATATTTGATTGATAAAGATGAGAAAATTCTTTATCAAGGACAAAAATTAAGCCGCAAGCTGATTGAGCATCGTATCGCACCTGAAGAAATTGTCAGCCTTCACAAGGCGATTATGATGGAAGGGGATCATTCCGCCGAACAATTGTTGGATTCATTTGATGTCCTTCTGGAAGTGATGATAGCCTACGGGCTTGCGTACAGGGAGCATCAAATTCTCAGGACTAAGCAGATGGCGCTGAAAAACGAAATCGAAGTGGCTGCCAGCATGCAGCAGACTCTGCTCAGGACGTCCATCCCCCAAATACAAGGGGCAGAGATTGGGGCGATCAGTGTGCCGGCCAGACAAATGAACGGCGATTACTTTCATTTTGTCATCGATGACGCCCAAAATGTCGGGATAGCGATTGCGGACGTCATCGGAAAAGGGATCCCTGCTGCACTGTCCATGTCGATGATCAAATATGCCATGGACAGTTTACCGGAAGATCAACTTCGGCCGGGTACGATACTCAAAATCTTAAACCGGGTCGTCGAGAGGAATGTCGATCCAAGCATGTTCATTACGATGTGCTTTGGGGTCTATGACCAACGGGAACATACATTTTGTTATTCAAGCGCAGGACATGAACCCGGCTTTTTTTACCATGCAGAGAGCAAGGAGTTTAAGGAGCTGGAAGGAAGAGGATTGTTACTTGGAATTGATAAGAATACCGAATACCGTGAATATCTAAAAGATTTGGCGCCGGGCGACATGGTCATCCTTTTATCTGACGGCGTCACTGAATGCCGGACTGACGAAGGTTTTATCGAAAGGGAGGACCTGACGGGCCTGATCAGGAAATATATTGATTTGCCGGCTCAGGAAATCGTAGTGAGCGTCTACAAAGAATTGGAAAGACTGCAGGAATTTGAACTTCGGGATGATTTTACATTAATCATTTTAAAGAGATTCATAAAATAAAAAATATGTTTGCTTTATCTAAAAGTCGGGTATGTGTAAAAAGTACTACAAACTTACATATTATAGGGGTGGGTAATGTGAATGTTTCTATAAAGGTAAAAGAAGAGGACGGCACTATTTACGTGGAGCTTACTGGCGAAATAGATGCTTATACAGCTCCAAAGGTAAAGGAGAAACTCATGGAGGCTGCCAAGGGCGATAACGTCAAAATGAATATAGATTTATCGGGTGTGAACTATATGGACAGTACCGGTCTTGGTGTATTTGTCGGGATTTTTAAACAGCTTCGTGCTCATAACGGTGAAATGAAGCTGACCGGTATGACGGAAAGGCTACAGCGCCTGTTTGATATAACCGGGCTTGCAGATGTGATGGACATCAATACCGAGGTGGAGGGTGGAGTATAATGGATGCAGCTTTTGATTATATCGAGATGAAGGTGCCTGCCAAGCCGGAATATGTTGGAGTCATCAGATTGACCATTTCGGGGATCGCCAGCCGGATGGGTTTTTCATATGAATTAATTGAAGATATTAAAATTGCTGCAAGTGAAGCTGTCACTAACGCAGTTCAGCATGCGTACAAGATGAATGAGGACGGTGAAGTTGTTGCGGGATTTGCGCTATATAACGACCGCCTTGAGGTAATGGTGTCTGATTCCGGAAAAAGCTTTGATATGAGAAAGATACGCCGCGAAACCGGCCCATATAATGAAAAGGAAAATGTGGAATTTATGCGTGAAGGAGGATTGGGTCTATATTTAATTGAGAGTTTGATGGATGAAGTAAACGTCCAGCTGAACCAAGGGGTCAGTGTCCATATGACGAAATACCTCAAAGGGGAGCAGGTGGAGCTTGATGCCGAAAAAATCTCAACCTGATTACAAAAACACTGACGTCAATAAATTGATCAAGGCCTTTCAGCTCCACGAAGACGAAGAGGCCCAAAACGAACTTGTCCTTCATTATAAAAACTTGGTAGACTCAATCGCGCGCAAATATTCAAAAGGCAAGTCATACCACGAAGATATTTTTCAAGTGGGAATCATCGGCCTGCTCGGTGCTATAAGGCGTTACGATGAATCATACGGGAAATCGTTCGAAGCTTTTGCGATCCCGACGGTTATCGGAGAAATTAAACGTTTTTTGCGCGACAAGACGTGGAGTGTTCATGTTCCCCGCAGAATCAAGGAACTGGGGCCGAAAATCAAGACGACCGTAGAGGATTTGACGAGGGAGCTTCAGCGGTCTCCGCAAATTCATGAAATCGCGGACCGCCTGGATGTGACGGAAGAAGAAGTGCTGGAAGCGATGGAAATGGGCAAAAGCTATCAAGCATTATCTGTGGATCATTCCATTGAAGCGGATTCTGATGGCAGTACCGTTACTTTATTGGATATTATCGGAAATGTGGACGAGGGCTATGAAAAAGTAAATCAGAAGCTTGTTGTGGAAAAAGTCTTGCATGTGTTGACGGAAAGGGAAAGACAAATTATCCAATATACGTATTTGGATAATTTGAGCCAGAAGGAAACCGGCGACCTGTTAAATATTTCGCAGATGCATGTTTCAAGGCTTCAGCGCCGGGCGATTAAGAAGCTGAAGGACGCCATATTTGCAGAGCCGGCTAATACGGAGAGCTCAACCTCATGATACATTTTCAAAGCGAACGCCTGGAGGCATATGCTTTTCAAAGAGCCAAAGAGGGAAAAACTTATTGCGGCGATAGCTTCTACATGACAGCGAACAATGATTACTTTCTTTGCGTTCTTGCTGATGGCCTTGGAAGCGGTGAGTACGCCTATGAATCTTCCCGGGCAGTCACTTCCGTTGTCAAATCAAACCCGGAAGAAGATGTCCAGACACTCATGAACTTCAGCAACAAAGTGCTTCTCAGCAAACGCGGAGCGGCAACTGCCATCTTTAAAGTCGATTTCCGTGAAAAGACCTTTGAATACAGCTGTGTCGGGAACATCAGATTTTATTTGTATACTCCCTCCGGTAAAATGGTCTATCCAATGCCTGTATCGGGTTATTTATCAGGCAGGCCCCAAAAATTCCGGACGCAAACATTCCCTTACGAACCCCAATCCAACTTCTTAATCCATTCAGACGGTTTTGTCAAAGAGGGTTCAAAACCGTTCACCGACAACCGCCAAACGGTATCTGCCATTGCCAACCGGTTGAAAGTGAATCAAATAAATAAAAATGATGATGTTACATTTATTGTCGGAAGCCTGCTTAAGTAAGCGGGTTTTTTGTTTTTTTACTCAACATGGTATTTGGGTGTACCGCGATGTTAAGATAAAATAATAGTGATTGAAAATGAAACGAGGGATTCCGATGATTGAAACTGAAACGAAGACCCATCACGATCAGCTCATTCAGAAGCTGGCAAAAGAATTGCAGCTTTCAGGCAGACAAGTCAAAAGTGTCATCACTTTGCTTGAAGAAGGGAACACGGTTCCGTTCATTGCCCGCTATCGTAAAGAAATGACCGGGGCGCTTGATGAGGTTCAAATAAAAGATATTATGGAAAGCTGGACGTACATACAAAATTTGGAGCAGCGAAAAGAGGATGTCCTTCGCCTCATTGAGGAGCAGGGAAAGCTGACCGAAGAATTGAAACAAAAAATTGTTAAAGCCGATAAACTGCAGACAGTGGAAGACCTCTATCGTCCATACCGGCAAAAACGCCGGACAAAAGCGACCGTTGCGAAGGAAAAAGGATTAGAGCCGCTGGCTGACTGGATGTGGGGATTTCCTGCAGAGGGGAAAGTGACAGAGGAAGCGGAAAAATATGTTTCCGATGAAAAAGAAGTAAGAGATACCCATGAAGCGATCCAGGGGGCTAAAGATATTCTGGCTGAGCGGATTTCCGACGATGCCGCAGTCCGGCAATGGATCAGGGACGAAACGTTCCGTTCCGGCCAAGTGACGTCAGAAGTGAAAAAGGCAGAGCTGGACGAAAAATCGGTGTATGAGATGTACTACGAATATGAAGAACCGGTGAAAAAAATCGTTCCTCACCGGATCCTTGCATTAAATCGCGGTGAAAAGGAAGGTATATTACGGGTATCCATCAAGCCGGATACAGAAAAAATCATCGGCTATTTAAAGAGAAAGTTCATTAAAAAGGAAGCTTCCGTTTCCGCCCCAGACGTTGCGGAGGCAATCGAAGACAGTTACAAGCGCCTGATTGAGCCTGCCATTGAGCGGGAAATCAGAAATGAACTGACGGCAAAAGCGGAAGACCAGGCCATTCATATTTTTTCCGAAAATCTCCGGAAACTGCTGCTTCAGCCCCCGCTAAAAGGAAAAATGGTCCTTGGTGTGGATCCGGCTTATCGGACCGGCTGCAAGCTCGCTGTTGTCGATGAGACAGGAAAAGTTCTTCATATTGATGTGATTTATCCGCATCCGCCAAAAGCGAAACCCGAGCAGGCGAAAGGGAAGATGATCGATGTTTTGAAAAAATATAACATTGAGATTGTTGCGATCGGCAACGGGACGGCTTCACAGGAAACGGAGCAGTTTACAGCCAATATTTTAAAAGAGTTAAATGCTGACATCTCCTATATTATTGTCAATGAAGCGGGGGCAAGCGTTTATTCGGCATCCGATTTGGCGAGGGAGGAGTTTCCTGAGCTGCAAGTCGAAGAAAGAAGTGCAGTCTCAATCGCCCGCCGTTTGCAGGACCCGCTTGCAGAGCTCGTAAAAATCGATCCCAAATCAGTAGGCGTCGGCCAATACCAGCATGATGTCACCCAAAAGAAATTGAACGAGCAACTGGCCTTTGTTGTTGAAACAGCGGTGAACCAAGTGGGGGTAAACGTAAATACCGCATCCGCTTCGCTGCTTCAATATGTATCGGGTTTAAGCAAAACAGTAGCAAACAATATTGTAAAGCAGCGCGAGGAAAACGGGAAGTTTACGAGCCGTGCCCAATTAAAGAAAATCCCAAGGCTTGGAGCGAAAACGTATGAGCAGGCGATCGGATTCATGCGCATATTAGATGGAAAGGATCCGCTCGACGCCACGCCTATCCATCCGGAAAGTTACCCGGAAGTTAAGAAACTGCTTGAATCAGTCGGGTTGACCACTGCGGATGTCGGCACTGAAAAAATGGCTGAAGCCTTAAAGCATTTGTCGGTTGAGGAAACGGCGAAGGAGCTCGGGCTTGGCGAGTTGACTCTTCGGGACATTATAGAATCATTGATGAAACCAGGACGCGATCTGCGTGATGAACTGCCAAAGCCTTTGTTGAAAAAAGACTTATTGAAGCTTGAAGACTTGAAGGCCGGAATGGAACTTCAGGGAACAGTCCGGAACGTTGTTGACTTCGGTGCTTTTGTAGACGTTGGAGTCAAAGAGGATGGCCTGGTCCATATTTCAAAATTGAGCAACCGCTTCGTGAAGCATCCGCTTGATGTTGTTTCACTCGGAGATGTCGTTGCCGTTTGGGTGGAGAATGTCGATGTTCAAAAAGGGCGCCTGTCTTTGACGATGATCGATCCGAATAAATAAATGAAGAAAACACTGCTTCAGGGTGAGCAGTGTTTTCTTCTGTAAAAAAACCAACATTGGTTAAGCAGTTTAATTTGATACCGGTCTTTTTCCAAGAAGGCTTTCTGCATCTGGTTTTGAAACCAGACAGGCATTCGTCATAACCTCCCCGCCGAAAATTTTGGTAGTATTATTATATGATGAAAATAGCTGTCGTGTTCAATTTTTAGGGCAGCCGGAGGTAAGGAAATGACAAACGAACAGCTTCAGGCACTGACTGAAGAGATTTCTGAAACATATTTTTTAAAACCATTCAAACATCGGGCTTTCTTTAACCCGCGACTCAGGACGACCGGAGGACGCTACATGCTTGGGACTCACAATATCGAAATCAACAGGAAATATTATGAGGAGCACGGAATGGACGAACTGGAAGGTATTATTAAACATGAGCTCTGCCACTACCATCTTCATATAGAAGGGAAAGGCTACAAACATCGGGACGAGGACTTTCGGTGGCTTATGAAAGAAGTCGGGGCTCCCAGGCATTGCACGCCGCTCGTCATAGAAAAGAAAAGGGCTGCCATAAAGCGGATCTACGTTTGCACGAAATGCGGACAGCATTATGAACGGCAGCGGAGGGTAAACACAAACCGCTATTTTTGTGGAAAGTGCCGTGGAAAGCTTCAGGAAAAAGTTTGAATTCAGATGTTTTGAGGTAAGCAGGAGACAGCTCATGGAAAGTCTGAAATTAAGAATAAAAATTGCCGTGGACCTCTTGACAGCCCTGCGGATAGTATTTATAATCGGAAGAGCATTCGTACGGGGAAGTACTCAAGAGGCCGAAGAGGTGCCCCTGCTAAGGGCATAGGTCGCGTAAGCGGCGCGAGGGTTCAAATCCCTCCTTCTCCGCCATTTTTTTATGTTGGCCCCTTGGTCAAGCGGTTAAGACACCGCCCTTTCACGGCGGTAACACGGGTTCGAATCCCGTAGGGGTCATTAGAAAAGCGGAAGACGGCTGCTTAGGGGCGACAAGCGCTGGAGGGCAAGCCTGTGAAGTCGTTCTTTGACTTCATGGGCTTGACTGAAGCGACCTCGAGCCTCTGCCGTCTGTAGCTGGACAATAGAAAAGCGGAAGGGCCTGTTCAGCCCCGACAAGCATAAGGCGATTCCCGAGGAGGCAGCACTTCAGCCGCCACAGGGAATTGACTTATGACCACGAGGGGCTAGGCGCTGCAGCTGGCCATCATAATTTCCTGGTCCCGTAGTGTAGCGGTTAACATGCCTGCCTGTCACGCAGGAGATCACGGGTTCGATTCCCGTCGGGACCGCTTAAAAAATCCTTGCAATTTTTTGCTGGTTTCTGTATAATAAAGAACTTGGATTGATGGGCTATAGCCAAGCGGTAAGGCAACGGACTTTGACTCCGTGATTCGCTGGTTCGAATCCAGCTAGCCCAGCCAAGAGCCATTAGCTCAGTTGGTAGAGCATCTGACTTTTAATCAGAGGGTCGCAGGTTCGAATCCTGCATGGCTCACTCTTTTAAAAAAAGAGAATGAGATATAAAAAACTTGTTGACACATTCAAGGTAAGGTGCTAAAATATATTTTGTCCTTGAAAAAGGCGGTCGTGGCGGAATCGGCAGACGCGCTAGGTTGAGGGCCTAGTGGTAGCAATACCGTGGAGGTTCAAGTCCTCTCGACCGCACCAAAAACACATGCGCCCGTAGCTCAATTGGATAGAGCGTTTGACTACGGATCAAAAGGTTAGGGGTTCGACTCCTCTCGGGCGCGCCAATTAAAACATTCTCTTTTAATCTATCGAACGGGAAGTGGCTCAGCTTGGTAGAGCACTTGGTTTGGGACCAAGGGGTCGCAGGTTCAAATCCTGTCTTCCCGACCATAGAAAAAATAATAATGCGGGTGTAGTTTAGTGGTAAAACTACAGCCTTCCAAGCTGTTGTCGTGGGTTCGATTCCCAT
>NZ_VEKZ01000085.1:0-10413 GCF_007681465.1 Siminovitchia fortis | reverse complement strand
TATCTCGTCGGAGGCACTCCAGTCTGTACGTCGATGGGCAAGGCGCTTGCGCTTTTCTTATTCATCCTCTATATTAGTTTACTCAACAATCTGCGCATCAGCTTGTTTGCACCATTTCGAGGAAGCTGTTCAACTTGAATAATCCTCTTGGGTACTTTATATGAAGCAAGCCTTTCACGGCAAAAAGCAAGAATCTCATCTTCTTTCACGGGTTTTTCTGCAACGATAAAACCATACGGGACATGTCCCCATTTTTCATCGGGGATCCCTGTCACCCCCGCTTCTGAGACTTCTTCGTGGCTGAGAAGTATCTCTTCGATTTCAGCGGGATAAATATTTTCCCCTCCCGAGATGATCAAGTCGGAGCGCCGGTCCAAAATATACACAAACCCTTCTTCATCTTTGAAGCCCAGATCACCGGTCGAAAACCACCCGTCCTTGAATGAAGCGGCATTTGCTTCATCCCTGTTTAAATAGCCTGGGGTCACATTTGGGCCTTTTACAAAAATTTCCCCTTCTTCCAACGGCTTCGCTTCCTTTTCGCCGGTCATTATTTTTAATTGGGACGGAAATAACGGTTTGCCTGCGGATCCAAGCTTCCTTAAGCTGTCTTCGGGAGAAAGGGTGGCAATTTGCGATGAAGTTTCCGTCATCCCATATGTTTGGAAAACAGGAACCTTTCTTTCCTTGCAAATGTCCAAAAGGGGTTTCGGCACTGGACCGCCGCCGGCAAGCAAACACCGGAACGCCGGATGGTATGGCTGATCACCTTGTTTAGCAAGCATCCTGCTGATCATCGATGTAACGGCCGACATAATAGTCACTTGTCCTGATGACAACAGCCGGTTCACTGTTTTTTCATCGAATTTTTCCATTAAAATAACCGGGATGCCGTAAATGATACTTCTCATTAAAATGGAAAGGCCGCTTATATGAAAAACCGGAACGGCACACAGCCACGAATCATTTTCCTGCAAACCGATGTTCAAAACCGATCCGGCTGCACTCCACCAATGATTTCCGTACGTTTGAAGGACACCTTTCGGTTTTCCGGTCGTCCCGGAAGTGTACATAATTGAGCAAACATCAGCCAATGCAAATTCTTTTCTAATGGCCGTTTCAGAAGCAGGCCTTTCAGCCAACTCATTAACAGAAATGATGGGAATATCAGCCAGGGCTTTGCTTAATTCATTTACTGTATCCGTAAGGGAACAATCATAGATGATCAGCCCGGTTTCACTGTCCTTAATCTGATATAACAGTTCACTTGCTGTCAATCTGCAGTTTAAAAACACCGTTTCAATTCCAAGCTGCCAAAGCCCATATATCACCCATACAGTTTCAGGCGTATTATTCATAAGTATGGCAGCCCTCCTGCTGCTTCCCGGAAGCAAACCGGCAATTTTCCCCGCTGTTTTTGCGGCTATTTCAAAGATCTCGCCAAATGTCCAAGTTTGATCATTGAAAATAAGAGCTGTGCGTTCCGGCGACAAGTCAGCCCTTTTTTGCAGCCAGTTTGGAGTGGTTGTTTCCATGAGAAAAACTCCTTGCTTTTGAAGTGTAAAAAGGACCCGATGGATAACCATGGGGTCCTTTGAGGAAAATTTTTAAGGAAAGCGCGGGAACTGCCCGAAGTCAGGCTTGCGCTTTTCTTTGAACGCATCCCGACCCTCTTTTGCTTCGTCTGTCGTATAGTAAAGCAATGTGGCGTCTCCTGCCAGCTGCTGAAGGCCTGCGAGGCCATCTGTATCAGCATTGAAGGCTGCTTTCAGGAACCTGAGCGCTGTCGGGCTTTTTTCCAGCATTTCTTCGCACCATTTCACTGTTTCCTCTTCCAGCTGGTCAAGTGGAACGACTGTGTTGACCAAGCCCATGTCAAGAGCTTCCTGTGCATTATATTGGCGGCAGAGGAACCAGATTTCCTTTGCTTTTTTATGGCCGATAATGCGTGCAAGATATCCGGAACCGTAACCGGCATCAAAGCTTCCGACTTTAGGTCCTGTTTGTCCGAACACCGCGTTATCTGCAGCAATCGTCAAGTCACAGACCACATGCAGCACGTGCCCGCCTCCGATAGCATAACCGGCTACCATTGCAACAACCGGCTTCGGAATGACACGGATGAGCCTTTGCAGGTCCAAAACATTCAAACGGGGGATATTGTCTTCGCCGACATATCCTCCGTGCCCTCTTACAGACTGGTCTCCCCCTGAACAAAATGCCTTTCCGCCTGCGCCGGTAAGAACGATAACCCCAATTTTTTCGTCATCCCTTGCATAGGCAAAAGCATCGATCAATTCCATAACGGTTTTCGGTCTAAATGCATTATGTACTTCAGGCCGGTTGATCGTCACTTTAGCAATCCCGTTATACGTTTCATATAAAATATCTTCATACTCTCTTTCTTTCGTCCAATTGATTGCCATGAAGGAACCTCCTCCTAAGATAATTGTTCCTGTTCAATCAGAAACTCCTTCACTATTGTATCAAATTTTTTAGGTTCTTCCACGTGGATAGCATGTCCGGCATCATTAAATTCCATTATCTTGGCTTTTGGAAAAAGCCGATTCATTTCAGCCGCAATTTTACAGAACTTTTCATCCTGTTTTCCACACATTAGCAAAACAGGAATGTCAAGCTCCTGAAGCTTATCCCACCAAGACAGCTGCCTTCCTGTTCCAAACCCGATTAGGCTGTTTGCAAGCCCAATCGGATCGTTTTGCAGCCTCTGTGTACGAATTTGATCCCTGATAGCCGATGGAAGTCTTTTTTGAGTTTGAAAAAGAGGGATATTTTCCCAGTAATTTACAAAACTCTCGACTCCTTGCTCCAAAATTCCAG
This sequence comes from Siminovitchia fortis, assembly GCF_007681465.1. Taxonomy (NCBI): domain Bacteria; kingdom Bacillati; phylum Bacillota; class Bacilli; order Caryophanales; family Bacillaceae; genus Siminovitchia; species Siminovitchia fortis. The sequence goes on along the minus strand of NZ_VEKZ01000085.1, from coordinate 7,572 downwards.
CTGCCAAGGATTCGTCGCTTTGAATTCTTGCTATCTTTTCCTGCTCTGTTTTTAATCCTGGAGACGCGCTTTCAAGCATTAGCGTCTCAAATCTTTCAGGAAACAATATCGATGTTCCCAGAGCGAGTCTGCCCCCCATGGAATAGCCAAGCAAATGGGCCTTGTCAATTTTCAATTGATCCATTATAGAAACAATATCTTTTGCCGCATTTTCCATCACATATCGTTCCGGCTGCTCCGGGGAATCTGTCTTGCCATGGCCAAGAAGATCGATGGCAACGACTTGAAAGAAATCCTTTAACGCATTGGTCAAGCTATTCCAAGTGGTATGGTCTCCGGTAAAACCGTGCAAAAGAATAACCGCAGGCGACTCTTCTTTTCCAGTTAATTCCACATGGTACTTAACATGATTGACATGAATCAGCATGTTTCGTCACTCTGCAGATATTTGTTTATTTCCCGGGAAACCTGTTCCCATAATTCTCGGTGCACCTGCAAATTCCTCGTCCTGTCCGTTGGTACTTCAATGATATTCAAACCTTCGTTGGCAGCCGCTTCTCTTATGGCAACAGGGAAATCTTCCCACTCCAGCACTTTAGTATATTGGCCATTATACATCATAGCGGCATGCTCGAAATTCAACCCTGTCGGAGTTCCAAAAATCAACTCAAAGTTTTCTCCTTCTTCCGCCTGCGGCAGATGAGAGAATATCCCGCCGCCGTCATTGTTCAGAAGAATAATATTGATATTGATTTTGTGAAGCTTGGCAGCCAGCAATCCATTCATATCGTGGAAGAAGGAGAGGTCGCCAATCAGAAGGAAAAGCGGCCGGCAATGGACTGCAGCACCAACCGCACTGGACACTACCCCGTCTATTCCATTTGCACCGCGATTGGCCATAAGCCGAATATTATTTTCGTTTGTATGGAAGAAGGTATCCATATCCCTGATTGGCATGCTGTTTCCTATATACACTGTGCTGTCCGGAGGCAATAAACCGCAAAGCGTAGAAACAGCTTTACCTTCCTCCATATCGGATATTGACTGAATATAGGATTGAATGATGTTTTTTGTCCGTTGATTCAGATCAATCCACAGTTTTTTCCAGGAACTGTCATTTCTCTCTTCCACCAATTGTTGCAGCTGCCGGCAAAATACTGTTTCTTCACAATGAATCATATGAGTGCCTGCTCGGTTTGGGTCACGCCAGCCTCCGCTTCCGTCTATAATCAACTGTTCCGCTTCTCTTGCGCTTTTTAAAAATAATGAAAGGGGTTTGGAAACGGGCTGCCCTCCGAACTGGATGACAAGATCAGGCTTTAGCTTTTCATTAGCTGCATCGGATTTTTTTAAAAATGTATCATAGCAGTCGATAACCATCTCTTTTTCAAAGCTTCCGCTTCTCAGCTGGGAAAGGGGATCAGCCAATATCGGAAATCCCAGCGAATTGGCCAGTGCAAGAACAGCTTCCGGAAAACCAGGTTTATCTATATTTCCGCAAACAATCAAGCCCTTTTCGGCCATTGAACACTGGTCTGCAATTTCTTTATAAGTTTCAAACGGAATATTCAGATGTCCTTCTGATACATAAGGAAGTGCCGGATTTGAATCATAATGAAACGGCTGTTCCAAATCAGGAACAAGCGGCTCCCTCAAAGGAAAATTGACATGTACCGGCCCGGGAAGCACTCCTTTGGCCATGGAAGCAGCCCGTACCGCTGAAGTCTTGGCGTATTTTATCATTTCATTCCCGGATTCCGGCAATGCCAAGTCAGCAAACCACCTGACATGCCTCCCATATAGATGGAGCTGGTCAATTGCCTGCGGAGCCCCTACATCCCTCAACTCATGAGGCCGGTCCGCAGTCAGAACAATTAGCGGAACCCTGGAAAGACTTGCTTCAATGACCGCAGGAAAATAATTCGCTGCCGCTGTTCCCGATGTGCAGAGCAGGGCAACAGGGCGATCTGAAGCCTTGGCAAGTCCCATGGCAAAAAATGCGGCGGAGCGTTCATCTATATTCATATATACCTGAATGTCCTGATGTTCAACAAAAAGCATGGCCAGCGGTGTGGACCTGGAACCGGGACTGATGACAACCTCTTTGACGCCTGAACAGGCAAGCCCCTCAATGAAGCTTGCCGCATATTCCGTTAATGATTGCTGCCAATTCATTCACTTTTCCCTCCCATTGCCTGCAACATTGGCCGAAACTTGATGCCCGTTTCTTTTAATTCCTCTTTTGGATCAGAATCAGCAACCAGCCCGCAGCCGGCATATAAAAAAGCTTGTTTACCTTTGAGCAAGCCTGAACGGATAGCAACAATGAACTCTCCATTTCCGTCAAAATCAGTCCAGCCGATTGGGGAAGCATAAAAGCCTCTGTCCATTTTTTCTTTGTCTCTAATTATTTTCATCGACTGACCGGTTGGCACACCGCCCAAAGCTGGCGTTGGATGCAGTTCCCCCACAATATGGAATATAGACGTGCCTGATTTGGCAACACCTGATACCGGCGTATACAGATGCTGTATATACGGGGTCCGCAAAAGAACAGGATCATCAGGGACCTGCAGCTCCCTGCAATATGGCTCAAGTGCCTTTTTAATCATATCTACAACCAGATGATGCTCATATAGATTTTTTTCATCGTTTAACAGTATATTCCCAAGCTCCCTGTCTTCTTTGGAGTCCTCACTTCTGCCGATCGACCCGGCCAGGCTTGTCGATAATACTTGATCGTTCATCTTTTTAACAAGCCTTTCGGGGGATGCCCCTGCGAAGCTGCCATCAGGCGTTTCCAGAAGAAAAATGAAGCTGTCCTTTTGCTGGGTATGAAGCTGCTTCAATACATATTCTGATGACACAGGCTCTGAAAAATTCAACATCATTTCTCTTGATAGAACGACTTTCTTTACAATTTCTGATGTCCTTAGTACATTAACGACTTCGGCTACGGAATCCAGCCACTCAGGGACGTAAAGTTCTTCCCTGCTTTCCAGGTGTGGCGCAGGAACCTGGGAAGGTTCTTCATTTTTTATTAACAAATCAAAAGTTTTTTCCACCTTATTCGTTTGGTTAGACAACTCATCGCTTTCAAAAAGATTTACTGTCAAATAATAGTCATCGCCAATGACTGTCAGCATATATTCAGGCAAATAAAATAAAGCATCACCGAAAGGCTGCCACTTCTCCTCTTTCAGGCTGTATGGGTCAAAAGAAAAACCGCCAAACAAAAGCGGTCCCGTGCCAGGCACATGGAAGGGATTATCGATTACAGCGGAAGATAGGATATCATTCCATTCTGTTTCAATCCGGCTGAAGCGGTCGTCCGCCCCGCTATTGGAAAAAGAACGGAGAAGGCCAACGCCGACAATCGTCATATCGTCATCCGGGCTTTTCCAAAAAAAACGCTCCCCTTCATCTGGGGGCCTGTTAATTTGGTAAAAGGCAAAGGGATCGATCTTATCCACTTTTTTTGTATAACTTGCCAACACTTTATTGGATTCTGTTTTATGCTTTAAGGTATTTATATACTTTGTTTGGAATGGTGAATTCATCAACATAAATCTCTCCTAAAGCGATAGACTTATCATATATTCTCCTTCCTTATTATATATGAAGGGAGACACTAAATGTAGTAAAACAGCTTTAAATTGAAACTTTGCCCGAAAGGGATTGACACTTCTCCATACATTCTCTACACTTTATTAGGTGAATATGTTAAGGGAGAGGAATTTTATGAATCTTCATGCTCAATCTGCCGTTCCACCGGAAAAAGGCTGGCGGATTTGGTGGCGTCTTACTCGCCCGCATACATTGACGGCTGCGTTTGTGCCTGTGCTTTTGGGTACAGTCTTGGCAGCAAAACATTACTCTATACACGGCCTCCTTTTTGCAGCGATGCTCATAGCAAGCCTGCTCATACAGGCGGCGACCAATATGTTCAATGAATACTTTGACTTCGCAAGAGGCCTTGATACAAAGCATTCGGTCGGCATTGGAGGAGCTATCGTGCGCAATGGGGTCAAACCTGGAACCGTCCTTGGATTGGGATTTGCATTTTTTGGAACGGCCCTGCTGCTCGGAGTCTATATTTCTGCCAACAGCAGCTGGTGGCTTGCTGCCATCGGACTCGTTTGCATGGCAGCCGGTTATTTTTATACCGGCGGACCTTACCCGATCGCCTATACTCCGTTTGGTGAAATCACATCCGGCTTTTTCATGGGATTTGTCATTACACAGATCGCCTATTTTATTCAAGCCGGGAAAATTGATTCCATCAGCGTCCTTGCATCCATTCCCATCTCCATTTTGATTGGCTCCATCATGCTGGCCAACAATATCCGTGACTTGGATGGGGACAGGGAAAGCGGAAGGAAAACAATCGCCATACTTTTGGGCCGGAAAAAAGCAATTCAATTACTGGCCGCAATGTTTATTGTTTCATACTTGTTTATTTTAGCATTGATATTATTCTTTTCTTTATCTCCATGGCTTCTTATCACATTTGCCAGTATCCCGAAAGCTGTCAGAGCGGTCAAAGGTTTTATTGGAAAAACCGAGCCGGTCCAGATGATGCCGGCGATGAAAGCCACTGCACAGACGAATACGATTTTTGGATTCCTGTTGGCGATCAGTTTCCTTATAAGCAACCTTATTAAATAAACCGACATGCTATTTTTTGGCATGTCGGTTTTTTAATTTTTCCCATATGTTTATTCCAATTGAAATAAAGGAAAATAAATATTACACCGCTTTATTATTAGACCAAAAATCGCCCATACTAATCATAAACAAAAAAGGGAAGTGAAAATCTTGCTGACAGAGCAGCAATTAAATACATTGAAGAACATGCTGTTGGAAGAAAAGCAGAATCTGCAGGGAACGATAGATGCAGAAGACGGAATTTTGGAGCACGAGAGCGAGAAAGAAAGCTTGGAACTCTCATCATATGATAACCATCCTGCGGATTTGGGCACCGAGCTGTATGAGAGGGAAAAGGATATGGCCCTTTCTGTACACGAAGAAGATCAGTTGGGAAAGGTGGAAGCAGCACTTTCCTCAATGGATAAGGGAACCTATGGCAAATGCGAAATATGCGGGAAAGAGATACCGTATGACCGTCTTGAGGCCATCCCCTATGCAACAACCTGCACGGAACATACTTCCGAGCGCTCGATACCTGACGACCGTCCCGCAGAACAAGATTATTTGAAACCTGCTTATGACAACTCCTTTTCCGGGCGCCATAAGGAAGGAGGAATCCGCGATTACCATGACAGCTTTCAGGAAGTGGCCAAATACGGGACATCAGAGACCCCTTCGGATTTTGAAGGTGATTACAACAGTTATGATGAGCTTTACCGTGACAAGATCAAGGATGGTTTTACTGAAGAATATGAAATGTTTACAGGAAACGATATGAAAGCGGACGATGTTGAAGTATACCAGACGGACGACGAACGGGAATACGAAGAAGAGTTGGATGATGAAGGAACAGACACTCCCTTTGGTGACCTCCCCTATCACCAAACTGACGGCTATGTAGACAGGGATAAACGATAAAGTAAAGAGGAACCATTCCAGTGTCGGAATGGTTCCTCTTGCTGTGATGACCCCTACGGGATTCGAACCCGTGTTACCGCCGTGAAAGGGCGGTGTCTTAACCGCTTGACCAAGGGGCCTAATAAAATGGCGGAGAAGGAGGGATTTGAACCCTCGCGCCGCTTACGCGACCTACGCCCTTAGCAGGGGCGCCTCTTCAGCCTCTTGAGTACTTCCCCACTATATTATTCATGAAAAACATTTATGTGAATAGAAAAACAAAAGCAAAAAAAACTCCGCAGGTAGGATTCGAACCTACGACCGATCGGTTAACAGCCGATAGCTCTACCACTGAGCTACTGCGGAATGGTGGGCCTAAGTGGACTCGAACCACCGACCTCACGCTTATCAGGCGTGCGCTCTAACCAGCTGAGCTATAGGCCCTCAGTAAAAAAATTTGGAGCGGGTGATGGGAATCGAACCCACGACAACAGCTTGGAAGGCTGTAGTTTTACCACTAAACTACACCCGCTTAATTTTAAATGGGGCGACTAATGGGAATCGAACCCATGATGTCGGAGCCACAATCCGATGCGTTAACCACTTCGCCATAGCCGCCATGGAGTGCAATTCATATGAACGCCTTAATGGTGGCTCAGGACGGAATCGAACCGCCGACACAAGGATTTTCAGTCCTTTGCTCTACCGACTGAGCTACTGAGCCTTATGTAATTAACGCTATAAGATGCTTTGTAATAGTCTCAGCAATCTCAGCTGTTTTTATGTTAAAACAAAATGGCGGTCCCGACGGGAATCGAACCCGCGATCTCCTGCGTGACAGGCAGGCATGTTAACCGCTACACTACGGGACCTTTAATTAAATTGCGGGAGCAGGATTTGAACCTGCGACCTTCGGGTTATGAGCCCGACGAGCTACCGAACTGCTCCATCCCGCGACGATGTGATGGCGGAGGAAGAGGGATTCGAACCCCCGCGCGGTTTGACCCGCCTGTCGGTTTTCAAGACCGATCCCTTCAGCCAGACTTGGGTATTCCTCCAAAAAAGTAAAATGGTGGACCTTGTAGGACTCGAACCTACGACCGGACGGTTATGAGCCGTCTGCTCTAACCAGCTGAGCTAAAGGTCCTACAATTGGTAGCGGCGGAGGGGATCGAACCCCCGACCTCACGGGTATGAACCGTACGCTCTAGCCAGCTGAGCTACGCCGCCCACATATTACTTGCTTATTCATTTGGTGGAGCCTAGCGGGATCGAACCGCTGACCTCCTGCGTGCAAAGCAGGCGCTCTCCCAGCTGAGCTAAGGCCCCATTTTTGAAAAAAGTGGTCGGGAAGACAGGATTTGAACCTGCGGCCCCTTGGTCCCAAACCAAGTGCTCTACCAAGCTGAGCTACTTCCCGTATTAGATAATAGAGGTTGGATGTGAGAGGTTATGCTTTTATCTAACTTCCAATTTCTCACTTCTAATAATAACGCGCCCGAAAGGAGTCGAACCCATAACCTTCTGATCCGTAGTCAGACGCTCTATCCAATTGAGCTACGGGCGCAAGCTGAATGCCGAGGACCGGAATCGAACCGGTACGGTAGTCACCTACCGCAGGATTTTAAGTCCTGTGCGTCTGCCAGTTCCGCCACCCCGGCAAAATAAAGAGCGGAAGACGGGGTTCGAACCCGCGACCCCCACCTTGGCAAGGTGGTGTTCTACCACTGAACTACTTCCGCGCAAATCATGCGGGTGAAGGGAGTCGAACCCCCACGCCTTACGGCACTAGATCCTAAGTCTAGCGTGTCTGCCAATTCCACCACACCCGCAAATGGTGAGCCATGCAGGATTCGAACCTGCGACCCTCTGATTAAAAGTCAGATGCTCTACCAACTGAGCTAATGGCTCGTATTAAAATAGTTTCCAGTCACTCGACATAATCAGACATAAACAACTTATAATGGTGCCGGCCAGAGGACTTGAACCCCCAACCTACTGATTACAAGTCAGTTGCTCTACCAA
>NZ_VEKZ01000084.1:0-10656 GCF_007681465.1 Siminovitchia fortis | reverse complement strand
CTAAATAAAGCATAAATCAAATCCCCATCTGAAAACAGGTGGGGATTATTTGACGCTTACGTTCTTAAAGTGGACGAAAAGGAAAAGCTGGTCACTGTCCAAAGCGGAGCGACGTGGGAGGATGTCCAGAAAGCAGTGAACCCTTACGGCTTATCTGTTAAAACAATGCAGGCGCCGAATATTTTCACAGTGGGCGGCTCCATGAGTGTCAATGTGCATGGGCGTGATATTCGCTATGGTCCTTTAATCGAAAGCATCAGGGCTTTTCGGCTGATGAATGCGGATGGGAAAATATTGAATGTGAGCAGGAATGAAAATGAAGAGTTGTTCCGGTTGGTCCATGGGGGATATGGGCTTTTCGGAATCATATTGGACGTTGATATTGAACTGACGGATGATGTGCTTTACCGCGTGGAAAACAAGTGGATCGATTATCATGATTATCCGGAATATTTTAAAGAAAATGTACTGGCAAACCCCGAAATCGAAATGCACAATTCCGGAATATCTGTCGCTCCAAATCACTTTTTAACGGAAATGTATGTGACAAATTATTATCTGGAGAAAGACGGAAAGAAGCTTGAGGATTACAATGAACTGCAGGATGAAAAATTTGTGAGGCGGAATAAGTTTGCTTTCGGCCTGTCAAGGAAGTTTGATTGGGGGAAAAACTTTGTCTGGTATGTGCAAAAGCATGCGTTTAAAGATGGAAAAGTGGAATGGATTTCCCGAAATAATGTGATGCGGCCGGAAGTTAAATTTTTGGATTATGAAGGCAAAAACGATACGGATATTTTGCAGGAATATTTTTTCCCAGTTGATGAATTTCCGAATTTCATTGATAGATTAAGAGATATTTTGGAAGAAGAAAACTTGAATGTATTGAACATTACCGTAAGATATGTGCCTGAAAATGAAGAAGCATTCCTTTCTTACGCAAAACAAGATATGTTTGCACTCGTGTTTTTCATCAATCAAGGTACTTCTGACAAGGAAATTGAAAAGACGGGAAAAGCCGTAAGGAAACTGATTGATCTTGTATTGGATTTTGATGGATCCTATTACTTGCCTTACTATCATTACCCATCAAAGACGCAGATGAAGGAAGCGTATCCCAATGCCGGCCAGTTTTTTGAAAAGAAAAGGGAATATGATCCGGAGGAAAGATTTGTGAACCAGTTTTATGAGGAGTATGGCAAATGAGGTGGATTATACTTTCTCAAAGCATTACAATTCTCGGCAGCAGTCTTGTTTTTCCATTCTATTTGATTTTCATAAAGGAGGTTGGCGGCGGATTTCTTCAATATGGAATCTCTTACGGCTTGTTTACAATCAGTTCGGCTTTTGTGCACGTGATGGTTGGCAGACTTTCAGACCGGATGGGGAGGAAATTATTTCTTCTCATTAATAGCTGGGGGATGGCTGTTTTGCTCTTATTTTTTCCGCTTGTTATTCATGTTTGGCAGGTATATATTTTGCAAGTTTTATTGGGAGCCGCCGGGGCGATGCAAAAAACAAGTGAAAAAGCAATGCTCGGGGATTTTACGAGTCAATCCAACAGGGGAGCAGCAATCGGATACTACCATTTTTGGACGTCCGTTTTTGCAGGGGCAGCGGTGATGCTCGGAGGTTTGATCATTGACCTTTTTACGATTGATATCATTTTTTATATCAGCTCTTTCATTCTTTTTCTCAGCGGCTTTTTTATTTTAAAAATAAAGGAGAGAAACTATGGATAGTTACGGCAACTGGCTGATTGAAGCGACAATTGACGAAATGCAGGGAAAAATGGCGGAAGGTGAAGTGACTTCACGCGGGCTAGTGCAAATGTATCTGCATAGGATAGCGGCGCACGACGGAAAAATCCATTCCATTTTAGAAATCAATCCGGATGCCCTGCATATCGCTGCGGCACTGGATGAAGAAAGAAAAACTAAAGGGGTGAGGGGGGCGCTGCACGGCATTCCCATCCTTTTAAAAGACAATATCGATACAGGAGATAAAATGCATACATCCGCGGGTTCGCTTGCATTGGCCAATCATATCGCGTCAAGGGATGCTTTTGTTGCCGACCGTCTGAGAAAAGCGGGAGCCGTTTTGCTTGGGAAGACAAACATGACGGAATGGGCCAACTTCATGACAACCGGAATGCCGAGCGGCTACAGTTCAATAGGCGGACAGACTTTGAATCCTTACGGACCGGGGAAATTGGACGTTGGAGGATCCAGCTCGGGATCCGGTGCGGCGGTCGCCTGCAATTTTGCTGCAGCAGCCATCGGGACGGAAACATCCGGATCGATTTTAAACCCTTCATTGAAAAATTCGCTTGTGGGAATCAAGCCGACAGTCGGGCTTTTAAGCAGGCGGGGCATCATTCCCATTGCGCACAGCCAGGATACGCCCGGCCCCATGGCAAGAACGGTAAAAGACGCCGCCTATCTTCTCGGGGCATTGGCGGGAGCAGATGAAAAAGATCCGGCAACAAGGGCAATTCCGCCTTCGGCAGCAGCAGATTATGTTGCCGAAATTCAGGGTACCAATATAAAAGGCGTCCGGATCGGAATTGCGGGTGAGCCGTTCACCCTTCGCTTAAGCAAGCATAAATTAGCTCTGATGGAAGAGGCCAAATCAACTCTAAAGGAGCTTGGAGCAGAACTCATCGAAAATATTCAAATCCCCTCTGCCAGGCATACATGGGGTTTTGACATTTTTACATACGAATTCAAAGTCGGCCTCAATGCGTATCTTCAAAATACCCATCCATCGAATCCAATCCGGTCTCTTGCAGATGTCATAAAATTTAACGCAGATCATCCGGACAGAATGCTGAAATACGGGCAAAAGCTATTGGAGATGGCGGAAGAGACGAGCGGTACGCTGACCGAACCGGAATATATTCTCACATTGGATCAGGATCTTCGGCTTTCAAGAGAAGAAGGAATCGACCATGCATTGAAAGAGCACCAGCTGGATGCGATAATGTTTGGAGGGGACAGAGGCTCTGTGATCGCAGCAAGGGCTGGATATCCAACCGTCATTGTTCCGGCCGGGTTTGTTCCAAACGGTGAACCGTTCGGCGTTTCTTTTACAGGAACCGCATTTAGTGAAGCTGTCCTATTAAAGATTGCCTATGCTTTTGAACAGGCGGCGCCCCATCGGAAACCACCGAAAATAAGATAAACATTGAAAGGCCTCATTCAAAGAATGGAGGTCTTTTCGTTATTATAATTAAACCATTTTCTATAAAAATTCACCGGTACGCTCTATAATGCCCTGAACGTGAAATAGGCTCTTACATCAGTAACAACAACCCAAAAGCATCATATTTTGTTGAGGAGAGCAGAGGTTTTTAATTATTTCAATTCGACTCTCTTGTCTGGTTTAGGTTTGCCCTAAATATTAAATACAAAGGGGAGGTACAAATGCAGCATTACCAAAACGAATTGCAAACATTGGGAATGGATAATTACCATGTTAGCGAATTAACTCCTATGAGTTATGTGCAATATCCGACTCAGTTTGACAGTAGGCTTTGTGGTCGTTGTGGCGGTTGTTTTCGCTGTGGTGGTTGTTTTCGCTGAGGCGGTTGTTTTGGCTTTGGCTTTGGCTGTTTTGGAGGATTTTTTATCTAGGTCAAAAATGGTTATGTTATGAAAAGAAATCGCCTCTGCATAATCTTATGCAAGGCGTTTCTTTTCTTGTTTATCATACTGGACAGCTAAAAGTACATAAAATGATAATATGCAATTCGTATCGATTAAGAATAAGGAGGAGCTGAATGTCAAAACTTAACTCGTCCTCACGTCTGAAGGTGAAAAGGGATACATTTTTTCTCCCTGATTCAAAGGGGGGTGTGTATTTCCGAAATAACTTGAGTTCATTTCGAATGGAAGGCAATACGATTTATCAATGGATTGAAAAGTTGATACCGATGTTCAATGGCGAGAAAACATTGGAAGATTTGACAAGGGGATTAACGACACCGTATCGGAACAGGGTTTATGAGATCGGAGAAACGCTGTACAAGAATGGCTTTGTTCGGGATGTAAGCAAAGACACTCCTCATCAGTTAAATAGTTCCGTTCTTGAAAAATATGCTTCGCAAATTGAATTTATAGAGAATTTTGCGGAATCCGGTGCTTATCGTTTTCAAACATATCGTCAAGCTAAAGTTCTGGCTGTTGGCTCAGGCCCCTTTCTAGTTTCATTGGCTTCAGCGTTGATCGAATCGGGGTTGCCTAAATTAAATGTCATGATTACAGATTCTATTCCTACCAGTCGGCTGCGGCTGAACGAACTGGTGCAAAATGCCAGCAAGGCGGATTCCGATGTAGAGTTAGCGGAGGTGCAATTTCAAAAAGAGGCGGGAAAAAGCTTTTGGAAAGAAGTTGTGCATCCCTATGATTGGATTTTGTACGTCTCGCAGGATGGAAATGTAAATGAGCTAAGAAATCTTAACTTAGTTTGCAAAGAGGAAAAGAAGTCATTTGTTCCCGCTATATGTTTACAGCAAGTGGGGCTTTCTGGCCCATTATTTCATCCGGAATCGGAAGGGTGCTGGGAGTCCGCGTGGCGCCGAATCCATCGATCTGCATTGCATCTAGACCAGCGGTCTCATCCTTTCTCTCCAACAACGGGATCGATTCTGGCAAATGTCGCTGTCTTCGAATTGTTTAAGAATGTTACAGGAATTGCAGATTCAGACCAGAGTAATCAAATGTACCTGCTTGATCTTGATACGCTGGAAGGTGATTGGTTATCATTCATCACACACCCGCTGGTTATATCTAGAAGATTTACGCCCAAGCTCGTTGAAGATCTTGATGTAAGGCTCAAACAGGAACCGGCCAGAGATAACCCGCCGACTAACCTCTTGGAACATTTCAGTCGATTAACTTCTGAAAAGATTGGCATATTCCATACATGGGAAGAACGAAGTTTGTCACAGCTTCCGCTTGCCCAGTGTTCTGTTCAGGCGGTTAATCCAATGTCTGAGGGACCGGCAGAGCTTCTGTCAGAAGTTGTCTGTGCCGGCCTAACGCATGAGGAAGCAAAAAGAGAGGCGGGCCTGACTGGCATTGAAATGTATGTTTCACAAATGATCGATTCCTTAGAGTTCAAAAAACAGGATGATAAAGTTAGCGCGAACATAACCGAGGGATTTATAGGCATCGGTGCAGGAGAGACAATTGAAGAGGCTGTATGTCGGGGCTTGCAGGTTTATTTAGAGGAAGAATTGAAAAAAAGAAAGAGTGATCAACAGCATACGATTTTTCATATGCCGTTAGGGTCAATTAAAGATCAGCATTGCAGATTTTATTTAAAAGCTCTGACTACCTTGAACGGTTCACCGACAATCGGCTTGAAAGAGGAAATATTAGGCTTCCCCGTGCTAGGCGTAAGATCAAATGGCCGTTGGTATTCAAATGTAGGTTTAAACACAACATTGGCATTACGAAATGCACTGCAACAAGCGCTTTTGGATACTCCAAATCAGGTGAATTCCGCCATGAGACAAGAGAGGGAGTCAGCGGTTTTACTTAAAAAAACGGAAACCAAGCTTGAAATCCCCTCCTGTGATGAATGGACACAGTTGCAGCTATTACAATCCGCCATTCAAGCTTTAAGTCGAAGCGGCAAACGGCTATTCGTTTATGATCTTACATTTGAACCTTTTCTAAAACAGGAAATGGCAGGGGTGTTTGGTGTGCAGGTACGAGAGGGGGACTCTTGATGGCTGCCCGTATTCTAATTGACGGACAGGGGTTATTAGCGGATTTTGTCTATGATCAATTGTCCGAAAGCTTCATCGTTAAGCGTCAAAGCATAATAGAAGAGGTTCCCGAAGATACAAAACTAGCTCTGGTGCTGCACGATGCCTGGCATCCATCAGTTCATCAAAAAGCGGAAGAAAGATTCAGATCCGCACGTATCCCGTGGCTTCGGGGTTTCGTTTCGTTTGGGGAAGGAATCATTGGTCCATTCGTACGTCCCGATACACCGGGATGTTCCCGCTGTGCAGACTTACGGCGCTTGATAGCCGGACCTGATCGTCAAGAAACATGGAATTTTCAAATGAAAATGGCAGCAGAAGAAAGTGCGAGGCAAGATGCATGGGCATCACGAACCAGCCTATCGCATATGGCAGCTTTGATTTGTAACGAAGTGCAAAAGGTTCTTCAAGGAGAACCCAGCAGCTTGGAAGAAAGGATTTTTATTACGAACCTGAGAACGTTAACGAACTCCAGTCACTTTTTCTTGCCCGACTCATCGTGCCCGGTCTGCAGTCAATTACCTGATGATACATCGGAATTAGCCCGAGTCAAGTTGGAATCAAGTCCGAAAATTAGCAGTGATGGTTATCGCTGTCGCTCGATGGATGAATTAAAAGCCGTGTTGGTCAAAGATTATCTCGATGAACGTACGGGTATCATGAACGGGAAAGTACAGGATTTCACGCTGCCATTTGCGGATGTTATAGTCAACATGCCGCTGTTTGGAGCCGATGAAGGAGTAGCAGGAAGGTCTAATTCTTATGAAATGAGTGAGCTGACTGCCATTCTGGAAGGTTTGGAGCGATATTGCGGGATCGGGCCCCGTGGAAAAAGGACGGTAGTACGTGGTAGTTATCGTCAATTAGAGAATCAAGCACTAAATCCTGCAAGAGTAGGTTTACATGATAAGGAGCAATATGAAAAGCCTGATTTTCCGTTTAAACCGTTTCATCCCGATTATCCAATGAATTGGGTCTGGGGCTACTCGCTTTTACACAATCGTCCTATTCTCGTTCCGGAGTTACTCGCCTATTACAGTTTGGGCTATGGAGAAGGCATTGTTTATGAAACTTCAAATGGATGTGCATTGGGAGGGAGTTTGGAGGAAGCTATTTTCCATGCCATTATGGAGGTCGTCGAGCGAGACTCATTCTTGTTAACCTGGTATGCTCAGCTCCCCCTTCCGGGCATTGACCTTGGCTCTGCCGGTGACAAGGAATTACAGCTGATGGTCGATCGGGTGTGTGAGGTGGCAGGATATGATCTTTATTTTTATAATTCAACGATGGAACATGGGATTCCGAGCGTTTGGGGAGTGGCAAAAAACAGAAAATCAAAGGGGTTAAACCTCATTTGTGCAGCCGGAGCTAACCCTGATCCTGTAAGGGCTGTAAAAAGTACAATTTACGAACTCGCAGGAATGATGTCTAGGCATGGCGATAAACTGGAGGAAATCCGCCAAAAATATGAAAGGATGCTGCGAGATCCGTTCGCTGTGCGCACCATGGAAGACCATGGCCTGCTCTACGGTCTGCCGGAAGCGGAAGAACGACTGAATTTTTTAATGAATGACCACCGTCCTTTACGGACATTTGCTGAGGAATTCGAGCGGCCGCCAAGAAATAATGATTTAAAGGATGATCTTCAGGATATTCTTAACAGGTTCCGCCGATTAAACCTTGAAGTTATTGTGGTTGACCAAACATCACCTGTAACCAAACGGAACGGGTTATTCTGTGTAAAGGTATTGATTCCTGGGATGTTACCGATGACATTTGGGCATCATCTAACCCGTGTGAAAGGGCTGGAGAGGGTGCTCACGGTACCAATGCAACTGGGATTTATGAAGGCACCGTTATCGTATGAACAGCTAAATCCAAATCCCCATCCGTTCCCGTAATGGTAGAGTAGGAGGCGTTCGATTGGAACTGGAAACATTTCTGCACCATCTGCATTTCAACACGGAAAAAGTCTCTCCGCCGGATTGGCAGGTGGATTGGGAAGACGCACCGCTTCCCTATAAACTGTACCGGGGACTACCAGAGATTCCGCTTAACGCAGATGTGCCTTTAAAGCTCGAGAAAAGGGAAGCACATCTAAAACCCGGACTGGTGGAGTTGGGTCATTTCTTATGGTATGTATATGGTCTTACTCAATACTCTCAGTTCGCTTTTAACGAGGGTAAAGCCCAGTCGTTACGGAGGTTTGTTCCCTCTGGAGGGGCACTGTATCCTAATGAAATATATGTATATGTAAATTTCGAAGAAGCTCCAGAGGGCATTTACCATTATGATGTGGCACATCACCGCCTCATTTTGGTGCGAGAAGGAAATTACGATTTCTACTTATCCAGAAGTCTGGAAAATGGTGATCATATTCCGGACTGTTTTTGCACCATTTTCGTCTCAACAGTTTTTTGGAAAAATTTCTATAAATATAATAACTTTTCCTACAGACTCCAAGGGCTGGATGCAGGTGTGATTATTGGGCAATCGTTGGAAGTGGCCAATCGGATGGGGTTTTCTGCACGGGTATGCTACCAATTTCTTGATCGGGCGATCAATCATTTGCTTGGGCTGTCCGATCATGATGAAAGTGTCTATGCCGTGATCCCATTATCTATGAACCAATCAATCAATGTCGTTGACAACGATCATCGCAAAGAGGAAATTGTTTCAGCCTCTGAATTGTGCAAGGAAGTGCCGTTATTAAAGCATGACACCTATAACCGTTCAAAGAGAATCCTTGATTATCCGATGCTGAAAAAAGTCAATGAAGCTTCAATGTTTGAAACAACGGAGTCATTTGTGAAGATAAAGAATAATAAACGTACAAAGCATTCCTTAGGTACAGAGATGATCTTGCTGCCGTTTACGGAGAGCTTTTCGTACGATCTCGCATCCGTTTGCAGGGAGCGGTATTCACCTGATATCGATTTTATAATAGGGAAAGTGAGTCAAACACAACTATCCACTTTATTGAAAGAAACCTTTTCTTTCTCGTATCAGAGTGACCTTGACGAATCGAATGGAAATATTGAGACACGTATTTCTTTGTATGGCAGTTTTTATAACGTAGAGGGAGTCCCAGATGGTGTCTACTCTTATGACAATAGCGTTCATGCACTTCGAAAGATAAATCAGGGGGATCACCGGGAGTTTTTACAAAATGGATTAACAATCCCCAATGTAAATCTGTATCAAGTTCCGCTTTGTTTGCATGTCGTTGGCGAAAGGGATCACCTCAGAGAAGAATTGAGGTATAGGGGTTATCGCATTCAGCAGATGGAAGCGGGCATTCTCGTCCAACGACTGCTTCTGGTGTCGTGTGCCTTAGGAATGGGAGGGCATCCACTGCTGGGCTTCGATGCAAACCGTTGTGATGAGCTTTACAGGATTGATTCGAAAGGAAAAACCTGCTTGATCCAAATCCCGGTCGGTCCATACCGTCCGCGCGCCTGGTTAAAAGGGAGTTTGCATAGCTAGCAAGGACTAGAGTAGAAATTTGTTTTCTGGGTGAGTTGAACTGATTATAATCAACAGAAAGCCGGAATCTATCTATGAAAATAGACAGATTCCGGTTTTCTTTTCGCTATGAATGGTATAGGGAAAATAGAATTATTTATAGATTGGAAGGTGCTTTTCAATGAGTTTGACTGAGTGGCTGGCATTCATCATGTTTTGTATATTGATTCTTTGCATTTTAGTTCCCCTTGTTACCATTGTTTGGATTTACATTTTGGACCGCCGGCAAAAAGAACACTCTGTCCTAAGAAATTATCCGGTGCTTGGAAACGTTCGTTACTTTATGGAAAATATCGGGCCGGAGCTCAGGCAGTATTTGTTCGCCAATAACCGTGAAGGCAAGCCATTCTCCAGGTTCCAGTATGAAAATGTTGTTAAAGCCGGAAAGTATAAAGAGCGGATTCTAGGCTTTGGGTCGGAGCGTGATTTTGAAGAGCCGGGCTTTTACATAAGGAACGCCATGTTCCCAAAATTGAATGAGGAACTTAGGAGCGACCAGAACCCAAAAATCAAGACAAAACTCTATAAGATTGACCATGAAGGCCTGTTTAACCGTAGAGAGCACCGGGAGGATGCCATTGTAGATCCTTATTATCTAACGGACGAGGACGCCGTCGTAATCGGCGAACACACATGCAGATTTCCGTTCAAAGCAAAGGGGCTTGTCGGCCAGTCTGCGATGAGTTACGGGGCGTTGGGCAAAAATGCCATCACCGCATTATCCAGAGGATTGGGGCTTGCCGGAGGCACCTGGATGAACACTGGTGAAGGAGGGCTGTCCAAATATCATTTGGAAGGTGACGTGGATATTATCATGCAAATCGGCCCGGCTTTATTTGGAGTGAGAACACTGGATGGAGATTTCTCCTGGGAATTATTCAAGAAAAAAAGCGAAATCGAAAAAATCAAAGCGTTTGAATTAAAGCTTGCCCAGGGGGCAAAAACAAGAGGAGGACATATACTTGGGGAAAAAGTGACCCCTGAAATTGCGGGAATCCGGAATGTCGCGCCATGGAAAACGATTGACAGCCCGAACCGATTCCGGGATTTTCATGATACAACCAGTCTGATGGATTTTGTCGAGGAACTGAGAGAAGTCGGAGGGAAGCCTATAGGAATCAAGGTTGTTGTCGGTTCAAAAGCGGAAGCCGAAAAGCTGGCCGGCGAAATGGCTGCATGCGGTAAAGTGCCTGATTTCATAACAGTAGATGGGGGAGAAGGCGGAACGGGGGCGACCTTCCAGGAGCTTTCGGATGCAGCCGGCCTGCCGCTTTTTTCGGCTTTGCCCATTCTCGAGTATGAGTAAAATGTTTGTGGGCGAACAAAATGGGAACACGCCATTTCGATCCGTTTTACGA